>CAJOQY010000027.1 GCA_905236835.1 uncultured Oscillibacter sp.
GGTAACGGGACGTTCCGCCTCCGCCGCCTCCGCCGCCGCCGCCACCGCCGCCGCCGCCGGAGCGTCCGCTACTGCGGGTGTAGAAGGCGACGTCGATTTCAACGGGAATGGCGCTGGGCAGGATGAATCTGCTGGTCTCGCTGTCGCGGCGGTCAACGGTGACGCGCCCGCCGTTGTTGTTGCGGACCAAGATAGAATCAAACGCGTAGCCGGTGTTGGGAATATGGTTGACCGTGATCCGGTCTCCGACCTGAATATCGCTGTAGCCCTGATTGAACGTCAAATATCCGCTGGAATTGCGGGTAGCGACGGTCTCCCAGTTTCTGCCGATCTGGCGTTCCACGAGCGTGACGCGCGACGAGTTGCCGTTTTCGTTGCTCGACGCCGTGAAGCGATAGAACGCGGTCGTATCAATGTCAAAAACGACATCAACGGTCACAGGCAGAGCGGCGGGCTTATCAAACGAATATTCGCCGTTGGCCAGACGGGTAACAGCCAAACGCGCTCCGTTGGCGTCCGTCACGGTTACGGATTCGACCATATAGCCCTGATTGGGTGTAAGTGTGAGATAGATTTTGCCGTTTTCCTCGCGGAACGCGGTGGAGCCGTTCTGATTGCTCGCGGGGGTGAGGTTCACGCCGCCCACGGGCGCGGCTGTCGGGGTCGGGCCGTTGTCCACGGCTGACAAAACCTCGATCATGCGGGACAGAATCGTGGCCACCTGCGCGCGGGTCACGTTGACATTGGGGCGGAGGCTTCCGTCCTCATAGCCGCGCATCAGATTGCGGGTGCGGCAGAATTCCACGGCCTCGCGGAACACGTCCGGCACCGTTCCCAAGTCGCTGAACTGCGCGACGGGATTCTGAACAGCCGGAACCAATTCCGCCCATGTACGCGTGGTTCCGTCGGCCAGCGTGTCTACCTTGTAATTCAAATACCGATAGACCAAGGCCGCGATCTGCGCTCTTGAGATCGTCCGGTTGGGATAAAACACATTCGTGCCGTTCTCCCCGCCGTAGCCCAGAACGATGTTGTTGGACGCGGCCCACGCGATGGCGCCCGCCGCCCAAAAGTCAGACGGAACGTCCGAAAAGCCGGTGGTCGCCGGCTGGTTTTCGACGTTTCCTCTTCCGTCATACCGGGCAAGAACAATGACAAACTGTGCGCGGCTCATGTTCTTGTTCGGCTCGAACGTAGTCGGGGAAGTCCCCTGATAGAGGCCTCTGCTGACCACGTCGCGGATTCCGGCGTAGGCCCAGAAGTCCGTGCCTACGTCTTGAAATGCCGCTACTGCCGCTTCGCCGCTCGCGGTGGCCGGCGGTACGCTTACCGCGAACGCGTTTGCTGTCAGAGAAAGAAGCATCGCGGCCACCAGGAAGAGGGAAGCAATTCGTTTCTTCATGCGGTTTCCTCCTTTTTTCGCGCAAAATATCCCGGCGGGGCAGCGAACCAGAACCCGCGGCGAACGCCGGACGCATGAAATCCGGTGGTTTTTTATTATGCCGCTTGCCTGTCCCCGTCGCCCACATACCCTGCTCCCGTGCCGGGGGATACCGGCCTGAATATTGAAATCCGTCCGCCGCGCCGCGTTCCGGCGCGGACAGGCTCTCCGGGCAAGGCATCCCCGGCGCGATCATCGCTCCGCGCCGAATGCCTCAGGTATGAGTAGCGTTATTATAACCCACCCTTTCATAAAAATCAAGGGCAATTCGCCATTTTGCCTCGTTCCGTCCGAAGGCCGCCGGACGGCGTGATTTTCGATTTTTTCCGGGTTTTTTCGATTATTTTTGGTATTATTTCCGAATTTTTAGCCGATTTTCACCCTCTTTTTTGGCGAAAATGGCAATCATTACAAATTTATTACATTTCTTTTTTTCATTACAGTTCTGTTACAAATTTCATTTTCGTTTGTTACAATTTCATTACAAATTTTTTCCACGCCTCCCGCGGGCCGCCTGTAAGTCCGTCCGAGACCGTTTTCCGCGCGTCCGTCCGCGATTTTTTCTCCGCGTATGACCGCCGCCAGTTCCTCCGGCGTATAGACCAGAAAATCAGGCCGCGCGGCTTTTAATTTTTCCGCGGGCCGATAACCCCATGTGACCGAGCAGACATCCAGTCCGGCGGCGCGGCCCGTTTGAATATCCGTCGCGCTGTCCCCGGCGAATAAAATTTTTAATCCAGCCGCCGGATCCAACCCCGCCGCCGCCTTTAAATTCCGCAGGACGGATAAAGCCGCCGCCGGATCCGGCTTGACCGGCACATTCGGACGCCCGCCCTGTACCGCGCCAAATACGCCCGGATAAAATTTTTCAATCAAATCACGCGTAAATTGATCATCTTTATTAGAGCATACGCCCATGACAACTCCCGCTGATTTTAATCCGCTTAATATCTCCGGCATATGAAAAAACGGCTTTGTCAAATCCATATAGCAATCCGCGTAAAATTTCCTGAAATCATCCAGCGCGTTTTCTATCATATTATTATCTATATTAATTTTATCTCCCGCCCGGGTAATATCCTCGTATCCGGCCATACGCGCGATTAAATTCCTCATCCCGTGGCCGACAAAATTCCGATACGTTTCCACATCACGCTCCGGCCAGCCGAATTTCCGACACGTCCGGTTCCCGGCTTCCGCCAAATCCCCTATCGTATCCAGCAGCGTCCCGTCCAGATCAAATATCACGATTTTATACATATTTAAATATAATTCCCCTCATTATAATATATCACATCTCTCTCAAATCTCACACATCACGACGCCGGAACGCGTCAAAACCGCGCTTTCGGCAAATCCCGCCGCTTTCGCCGCCCGAATCGCGGCGTCATAGCCATATAATATTTTATTCGGCTCGTGCGCGTCCGCCGTGATAATAATTCTTCCGCCCATCCCGCGCCACGCTTCCAATATAAATCCCGCCGGATAGGGCGTCAACCGATACCCCCGCGCCATCGCGCCCGTGTTAATCTCCAACAGCGTTTTGTCAACATCCGCCCGGCTTAACGCGTCCAGCGCCGCCGCGCGGTATTTTCGATTTTTTTCATCTATCAAATCCTGATTTTCATTATATTTCGTGATTAAATCAAAATGCCCTAAAATATCCGGTTTTTTCGCCGCCATTTCGCCGACTTCGTGAAAATATTCTTCCGCGAACGCGTAAACATCCCCATGAAACAACTCGTCCCGGCAGATTAAAAATTTCTCCCGGCTCCAATCCACGGCGTATTCCCGCCCGATACTATTTATATTATTATTATTTATATCATTATTTTTTTTATTTTTATTTTTATCCATCAAATGATGTACGCTGCCAATCCAGTAATCAAATCCCTCCGGCGGAATCTTCATCGGCGATAAACTGTCCATTTCGATACCAAGCAAAATCTCCATCCGATTTTCTTCCCGGTTTTCATACGTTTCACGCAGTTTCAACACCCGGTTTTTATATTCCACCGGGTCAAACGGCAACACGCTTCCCCTGTCCGATACGCAATCCGTATAACTATGGCTCGAAAAGCCATAATACTTTACACCCATTGCGCGGGCCGCTTTCGCCATCTCTTCCGGCGTCGCCGTTCCGTCGCATAAATCCGTGTGCGTATGGACCGAGCAATGATAAACCGTCAAGTTAAAATCACTTACACCCGCACGGCCACGCGTTTTTCCGCCGTTATCCATCTCATTCATCGCATACGCTCCTGTTTGATCTTTTTATCAATCACATGACGTTTCGCGAGTTCCGCCGTTATATCCTCAATTTTAATCCCAGCCTGCACCATCAAAACCATCACATGATACGCCAAATCCGCGATCTCATACACCGTTTCGGCCTGATCTTCCTTGCGTCCCGCGATAACCACTTCCGTGCATTCCTCGCCGACTTTCTTTAAAATTTTATCCAGTCCCTTGTCAAACAAATAACTCGTATAACTTCCCTCTTTGGGATTCTCTTTCCGTCCCGCGATTAAATCATACAAGCCTTGCCAACTGAATTTTTTTACATCATCCGACAGATAAATTTCATGAAAAAAACAGCTTTCATGTCCCGTATGGCACGCGGGGCCGTCTTTTATCACTTCCACCACAAGCGCGTCATAATCACAGTCCGCCGTGATAGATACCACGCGCTGAATATTTCCGGAAGTCTCGCCCTTGCGCCATAACTCCTGACGGCTCCGGCTCCAGAAGCAAGTCCGCCGCTCGTCAATCGTAACCGCCAAGCTCTCCTGATTCATATACGCCAGCGTCAAAACCCGCTTTGTATAATAATCCTGCACAATCGCCGGAATCAAGCCTTTTTCGTCAAATTTTAATTCCATTTTATATTTCCTCCTGATTTTATATTCCGCCGCGCCTGTTCCGTCCGGATTCGCGATTTATATCACATTCATATCCGCACTTCCACGCCTTTGGATTTTAAATATATTTTCAAATCCCGTATATCCACCTGTTTCGTATGAAATATCGACGCCGCCAAGCCCGCGTCAATCCCGTCATGCGCGAATAACTCCGCGAAATCCTCCATTTTGCCCGCGCCGCCGCTCGCGATAATCGGCACTCTCACCCGCGCCGCCAGCGCGTCCAGCATTTCCAAATCAAATCCGTTTTTCACTCCATCCGTGTCAATCGAGTTTAACACGATTTCCCCCGCGCCGTCGCCCACGCCCCGGACCGCCCATTCCATCGCGTCAAGACCCGTGTTTTCGCGTCCGCCTTTGGCGAAAATCTTAAATTTACCGTCCACACGCTTGACATCCATCGACAATACCACGCATTGATCGCCGTATTTTTTCGCCGCCGCGCCGATCAAATCCGGATTCGCTATCGCCCCTGAATTAACGCTTACTTTGTCCGCGCCGCTTTTCAATACCCGGTCAAAATCATCTAAATTTCTAATCCCGCCGCCCACGCACAACGGAATAAACACTTCCCCCGCGACTTTTTTTAATATATCCGTAAAAATATCCCGATTTTCCGCCGACGCCGTTATATCATAAAACACCAGCTCATCCGCGCCGGATTGATTATAATACTTCGCCAGTTCCACCGGATCGGCCATATCGCGCAAGCCTACAAAATTCATGCCTTTTACAACCCGTCCGCCTTTGACATCCAGACACGGGATAATCCGTTTCGCAAGCATATTTTTCCCCCGTTATTTCTATCATATCTATTAATTTTTATTCTATCGCGCGCCTTATTCCATCCCCGGCTCCTGTAATATTTCTCGCAGGTTTAACTTTCCCGTATAAAGCGCCTTGCCGATAATCGCGGCGTGTACGCCCATGTCGCGCAATATACGCAGTTCGCCGCAATCACTCACGCCGCCCGACGCCGTAAACTCCACGCCGCGAATTTTGATCAATTCCCGATATAAATTTAAATTACTCCCCTTTTCGGCCCCGTCGCGGCTTATATCCGTATAAATAATCGCGCTGACGCCGGTTTCGGCCAGTTTTTCACAAAACGCAATCCCGCGTATGTTCGACTGTTCCCGCCAGCCGTTCATAGATACATATCCGTCTCGGGCGTCCACGCCGACCGCGATCCGATCTTTATATTTTTTTATCATATCCGCCGTGAAATCAAAATCTTGAATCGCGATGGTCCCCAAAATACAGCGATTGACGCCAAGATTTAAATATTTTTTGATTCTTTCTTCCGTCCGGATTCCGCCGCCGACCTCGATATAAAATCCGCCCTGTCCGGCAATTCGCGCGATACTCTCAAAATTGGCGTCAGAACCGTCTTTCGCGCCGTCGAGATCCACTAAATGCAAGTATTTCGCTCCGGCGTCATGAAACAATTTCGCCGCTTCGCGGGGATTA
>CAJOQY010000028.1 GCA_905236835.1 uncultured Oscillibacter sp.
CCGGGACGCGGAATCCATTCTGAAAAGCCTGTTTGAGAACGAATTCTAATGTCATTAAATTTTCAGTTTTTTCTCTCAAACCCTTGATTTTTTATTTGCCGCCTATTACAATAATCGCGCCTGTCATCGCTATAAAAGCCTCTATTTCAATTCACGGATTCAGCAATTGCCATAAACTTTGCGTCGCGGCAATCAACGGATGACTGATTCCCAACATAGCCAAAAGCAATATTATATAAACAATCATTTTCCCAAGCGTTCCAAGCCCTTCCATGAGATTCTGAAACGCTTCCGCGATATTTTTGATCCCTTCCGTATGATTTTTAAACGCTTCGCTTTGATCCACTGTAGACGGTTCGTCATGCCCGCGTATCACGGCGCGGACGCCGGGAGACCAGTTTTCCGCCTCCTGACGCCAATTGATATACGTCCTCCCTAATATCTCCGCCGGACTGGGATATTCCTGATTCATCATGCCTTCCATATAAACTTGCTGTATCCCGTCATGATATTGACGCATAAGGGCGTTATATGAAATATATCCCTCCTCTTTTCCGTCCCGGCTGGAACAGCATATCATTTCTTCCGGCGTCAGATTCATCGCGTTTAAAATCCTGTGAATCTCCTCGCGGAATCCCGCCAGATATTGTAAACTGTCATGTTCGCCCCGGACGTAAATATCCAGCGCGGTTTCGTCCATTTCCGCCAACGCTTCCGACCGCCCCAGATGAAACCGCGCGCCGGTCCGCCAGATACATTTCGTGTCCAGATTGTCAAACTTGCGGATCATCAGGCGGTGGATCAGATTATTCGGCAGATAGTTTCCTTTCCAGCGCAAATGCAGCGTATTTTCACGCCGGAAACCCCGTTTATTTTTCGGGTCCGCGCTCTTGGGCGTCGTTTTCGGCATTTTCATGGGAATCATTTCAAATCCGCCGGACATTTGATGGGAAATCTCAAAAATACGCATAATATGCAAAATATATTCCGTTTCCGACGGCGTATATACTTTGTCCGGCATCATATCGTTTTTATTCGTCGCTTTCAAAACATTCTCGATCGTCCGATGGGACAAAAATCCGCTGTCCGGCGTGCGCAGAATCAGACGATAAATCCCGTTTGTCAGCCACGCCGGATTTAATACCCGGATACTGTCCACCAGCGTGTTTAAATCATCCGTCTTGTAATAATACGCCACGCCCAAATCTTTGAACCAGTCCAGAAAAGAACGCTGTAACTTGGAATCCGTGATATTGCAATCCTCGCATATTCTACGATACTCATCCGCCGTAATCCAGTCTTTATCCATGTTTTCAAGCTGTCGTTTCAGGCTCAAAACATCCGGATTGGCGTCCATCCTGTTCAGACAGCCGGGAATCTGTTCCATGATGGCCCTTTCCAGACCGGATACGCCGTGTTTTTTGTTCTTGTCGACGGCGGCGGATGTCCGCAGGACTTCCACCAGTTTTGCGTTACGTTTGCGCAGATTGCTCTCGTTGACGGATACATTCGGATTCAAATCCGCCTTGTTCAACGCCAAAATGACGGGGCAATCCGGCGCGAACGAACGCACGGTTTCCAGCCAGCGCGCCGCGACATTGTCAATCTCGGTATCATCCCTGCTTTCGCATACAATCACATAAACCGTGTGGGCGGTCAAAAAACAGCGGTGCATGGCGTGCATGATTTCCTGTCCGCCGAAATCCAGAAACCGGACTGTAAACGGCTTTCCGTTTAATCTTGTCTCCCATTTCTCGATTTTAACGCCGTCCGTGGGGAGGGAACCCGGTTGAAAATGATTATTTTTGATACGGTCAATCAAAGAGCTTTTGCCGCTTTCGCCGTCGCCCAAAAAAATCACTTTGCATTCCCGCACAATTTCCGCTTCGCGGTTTTTGCGATTGCTTTTTGAAGCGCGTTTTTGATAATACGCCTCTATCACGTCGCGGGACTGCGCGAACAGGCTCAAATCTCCCTCGTCCAGCGTCGCGCCGGTCAGGTTGATACAATCCTTTGCGGAATCATTATCTATCACAAACGGCAATCCCAATTGTACCACGCTGTACGGGATCGCTTTCAAATGACAATTACATAAATCCAGCGATTGCAGGTTGGACAGTTCGCCGATAAACTCCGGCAACTCCGTTATTCCCGTACCCCACAAAGACAGCGATTGCAGGTTGGACAG
>CAJOQY010000029.1 GCA_905236835.1 uncultured Oscillibacter sp.
CGCCGCCGTGCTGGCGATTGCCCTGCCGTATCTGGCGGCGGGCAGTTTCGTGCCGTTTTATGTGTATTTGTTCGCGCTGGCGTTCGGCGCGATCGGATTTCTGGATGATTTTCAGAAAGTGCGGCGGCATCAGAACGAAGGATTGACGGCGAAACAGAAATTTGTTTTGCAACTGGCGATGGCGGTTGTGTTTCTAAGCCTCATGCGTTACGGCGGGCATTTGTCGAACGCGCTTTATTTGCCGGTTTTGAATATAAATATTAAAATTAATTGGTATTTATATTTAATATTCGCGGCGTTTGTGATTGTCGGCTGCGTCAACGCCGTGAATATCACGGACGGCGTGGACGGTCTGGCGGGTTCCGTGACGCTGATGGTTATGATCTTCTTCGCGCTGTGCGGCGTATTTGTCGAGAGATTTCTGGTCCACGGTTTATTTCCGGCGGCGCTGGCCGGGGGACTGCTGGCGTTTTTGATTTATAATCATCATCCGGCGAAAATTTTCATGGGCGACACGGGGAGTTTATTTTTGGGCGGCGCGGTGGCGGCCTTGGCGTTCGCGCTCGATATGCCGTTGATTTTAATCCCGATTGGAATAATTTATATATCCGAAACAATGTCGGATATTATTCAGGTTTCATGGTTTAAATATACCCGCCGCAAAACCGGGACGGGAAAGCGGATTTTTAAAATGGCGCCGCTGCATCATCATTTGGAGTTATGCGGCTGGAGCGAAAATCAATTATGCGTGAGATTTTCCGTTATCACGGCGATCGGCTGTATATTGGCGTGGTTCGCGGTAATGGCGCGGTATGGGGCGTAGAACGGGGGGAAGGCGATGGATTTCAAAAGCCGCCTGATGGAATTATGGAATACGCTGAAAAATAAGCTGTCCGGCGGCGCGGCGGCGGTTCTGGACTGGTTCAAAAGCGGCGCGGCGCGGGATTGGATCGTCACGCGGGCGCGGCGTTTGATTGAGAATCAGAAAGAGAACGCCAAACGGGAACGCCGCCGCCCGACGGATCCGAAAGTCCGGCGGCAGTTGGAACGCGAAAGCCGGGCGCTTGCCAAAGGCCCGATGGATCTGCCGTTTTGTATGCTGGTGTTATTATTGACCGCGATTGGACTTGTCATGTTATTATCGGCGAGTTTCCCCTCGGCGTATTACGAGACGACAAATCACGACGCGACATATTATTTTGTCCGTCAGGGGATTTTCGCGCTCTTGGGCGTCACGGTCATGCTGGGGATCAGCAAGTTAAATTATCAGCGTCTGCGCGGCGTGTCGAAGATGTTATTATATATCGCGTTAATATTATTAGTATTAGTCACGATTCCCGGCATTGGGATTATCAGAAATCACGCGCGGCGGTGGCTCGGCGTGGGGGAATTGTTTACTTTCCAGCCGTCGGAAATCGCGAAACTGGCCGTGATTATCTATTTCGCGGATGATATATCCCGCAAACGCGACAAAATGCGGACGTTTCAATATGGCATCTGGCCCTATATGCGCGTGATGGGCCTGATTGCCGTGTTAATGCTTTTGGAGCCGCATTTGTCCGGGACGGTATTGATCTTAGGCACGGGCGCGGCCATGATGCTGGTCGGCGGGATTCATCTTGGATGGGTGGTTCTCGCGCTTGGCGGCGTGGGCGGAATCGCGTTTTTGATGCTGAAAGGCTATATTCCATACGGACAGTCCAGAATCGCCATGTGGAAAAATCCGTTTATTGATCCGAGAGGCGACGGCTATCAGTTGTCGCAGAGTTTGATTTCGATCGGATCCGGCGGATTGCTGGGCGTCGGACTTGGCAAAAGCCGCCAGAAGTTTTTATATTTGCCGGAAGAACATAATGATTTTATATTCGCCGTGACCTGTGAGGAGCTTGGACTTGTCGGCGCGAGTTTAATTATGATCTTATTCGCGGCGCTGATCCTGCGCGGCTATTGGATCGCCCTGCACGCCCGCGACAGATTCGGGAGTTTGCTTGTCGTCGGCGTGACGACGCTGATCGCGCTGCAGACGTTTTTAAATATCGGCGTCGTGACGGGATTTCTGCCGACAACGGGAATTTCGCTTCCGTTTTTCAGTTACGGCGGCACGGCGATTTTAATTCAGCTTGCCGAAATGGGGATTGTATTATCCGTATCGCGCCAGATGAAGCCGACGAAAAAAGGCTGAGAGAGATTGATATTTTTAGATATTTCTGGAAAAGATAAAAATCCGGCGCGGAATGTTATAAAAATGTAATATGAAATCGCGGGGAAAAAGATTGCAATTCAAGAAATGATTTGTTATAATACGGAATGATCCGGCGCGTTGATATAAATGGATATAAATAAATAAATATAAACGCGGCGCGTCCGGATGTTGGAATATAATGGGAAAAACAGCAATCAAAGGAGGGATAAAATGGAAAAACGCTTTCCCGCGCTGATTTTGGCGGTTCTTCTGGCGTTTTGCCTGTCCGCGGCGGGATTGGCCGCGGATACGCGGATTCATGTCAGATCGCCGGAACAGGGCGTCAAAGCGGGCGAGGAATTTCAGGTGTCCGTGGAACTGGCCGGAAATCCCGGGTTTTCTTCCGTGCAGTTTAAATTGGCTTATGATACGGACAGCGTGGAATGCCTGAACGTTACGCCCGGAAATTTATTGGACGGCACGATCTCGGCGTCAAATCCGAATCATCACGGCGGCGCGTTCGTGGCGGCGACGGTCGCTTCCGTGATTTATGGCGACGGCGTTCTCGCGGACGTGAAGTTTCTGGCCCGTCGTGATTTGGACGCGTTTCACTTTACGCTTGACGACGTGATTTTGGCCGTCGGCGTGAATAATAATCGGATTTTATTTGATATTACCGGAACGGACGGCGCGAATGACGCCGAAACGCCGGTTTTCGTCCCCGCGACGCCGACAGTATCCCCC
>CAJOQY010000030.1 GCA_905236835.1 uncultured Oscillibacter sp.
ATTTAAATTACAGCTTGACGTTGAACTCGACGCCCGCGGGCAGTTCCAGCGCCATCAACGCCTCGACGGTTTTCGGCGTGGATTTCGTAATATCAATTAAACGCTTATGCGTCCGGCGTTCAAACTGCTCCCGGCTGTCTTTGTATTTATGCACCGCGCGCAGAATCGTCACGATTTCCTTTTTCGTCGGCAGGGGGATCGGCCCCGATACTTCCGCGCCCGTGCGCCGCGCCGTCTCCACGATTTTTTCCGCGCTTTGATCAATCACCTGATGGTCATACGCTTTCAGGCGGATTCTGATTACTTGTTTTTGCGCCATGCCTGTTTACCTCCCGTTTTTCCATATTGTCCATATCGCGGCCAGAAAATTCTGCACACGTTCCCGTGCGTATCATTCCGGCTCATAAATCAAACCGGCGCGGACTGGAATACTATGACATACTCCCGCCGCCCAAAAGGCGGGGGCTTCCCGCTCAAGTATCCAAGCGGATACAGTATCAACGGGCTATCCCCGTGTGTCCCACGGTTCTTCCGCGATTCCTCCCCGCTGACAGAAGCGCGGGACTTTTCGCGGGATTTTTTTAATATTTCCTGTTCCCGCCGGGTCAGCATCATGTCACGGCGATCTACGCCGCGCGGGATTTTCACAGCCGCCAATGGATTGGTACGCTCCCCGGAAGTTCCCCCATGCCACAGGATCAAATTTAAATCAAATTCTCATGGGCAATCTCCCGGTTCCCCGCGCCGCCCGGTTCAAACAATCAAAATCAAAATTTTGATTCCTCGCGGACGGACCAAAATAGTATAAAAGAAAATCCTCCCTTTGTCAAGAAGAATTTTGATTGTTATTCAAATTTTTTTTATAATAATTTTTTTATAATAACAAAAAAAGCGGGGGACCCGGTTTACGCCGGTATCCCCGATTTTCCGTGATTCCGTTCATACGGCTTATACGGCCACGGGCGTTTTCTCCTCGTCCATGATCCGCAGTTCCTCCAGACAGCGGGGGCAGACGTTTTTCCCCCGGAACATCCGGATATTGTCCGTGCTGTCGCAGAACACACAGCTCTCCGCGAATTTTTTCAGAATGACGGACGAGCCGTCCACATAGATTTCTAACGCGTCCCGTTCGGCGATGTCCAGCGTCCGCCGCATTTCGATGGGCAGGACAATCCGTCCCAGTTCATCCACCTTTCGCACAATTCCCGTCGCTTTCACTTGCTTTTCTCCTTTTCTTTTGCCCCGGGTTCCTCCCGGTCGCGCGGGGAAACGCGCCGGCTGCACTCCGGCGCGGCATATTCTGTTTTTTTATTTCCACGCGTTCTTTCCGGAAGGACGCAATTGATTTATATCTTCATACCGCCAAAAGCACATGTATTTTTTTCTCTCGTCGCGGTATATATTTAAGATAACACAGCATGTAATATATTGTCAATTCTCATCCAGCATTATTTACAAATTATTCAAGAAATGGGGCGTTTTGATTGGCATTGTCCTTTCTTTGGGCCGGATTGGTAATATTATCCACCGGATTTGGCGCGGCGCGCGGCAGGATGGACGCCGTGGCGCGCGCGGCGGCGGAAGGCGCGGCGTCCGCCGCGGAAATCTCAATCGCGATGGCGGGTACGATCTGCCTGTGGAGCGGCGTCATGGAATTATTTCGCGCGGCGGGATTGTCTGATATTCTGGCGGATTTCCTGCGGCCCGTATTAAAATTTTTATTCCCGGACGCCGCGCGGGACCCGGAAACCATGGCGGCGCTGTCGGGCAATCTCTCGGCGAATCTCTTGGGATTGGGCAACGCCGCCACGCCGCTTGGCATTCGCGCGGCGCGGCGCATGGAACAAACTTCGCCGCCGGACGCGCGCGGGATCGCCAGCGACGAATTATGCCGCCTTGTGATTTTAAATACCGCGTCCGTGCAATTAATTCCGGCCACCGCCGCCGCCCTGCGTTCCGCCGCCGGATGTCCGACGCCGTTTGACATTCTCCCGGCGGTCTGGCTGACTTCGATTTTATCCGTGACAGCCGGTCTGCTTGCCGACCGGATTTTCCGCCGCTTTTCCAAAATCCGCCGGGGGGATTTTCAAAAATAAAAATAAAAATAAACGCGGGAGGAAAGCGTCATGATCAATTTTCATGATATTCATATCAATATCAACGCGCTGTCGGCGTGGATTCTGCCCGTTTTATTATCCCTGTCCGCCGCGTTCGCGATTCAACGGCGCGCGGATATATACGCGTCCCTGCGCCGGGGCGCCAGAGACGGGCTGGATACTATTATATATATTTTTCCAAGTTTAATCGCCCTGCTTCCCGCCGTCGCGATGTTCCGGGCGTCCGGCGCGCTGGATTGTCTCGCCAATATCGCCGCGCCGGTATTAAATTTTCTCGGCATTCCGGCGGATTTAATTCCCTTAATGCTGATCCGTCCCCTTTCCGGAAGCGGAGCGCTCAGCGTCGCGGGAGAGATCATCCGCGATTCCGGCCCCGACAGTATCCAAGGCCGGATTGCCGCCGTTATGCTGGGCAGTACGGAGACGACATTTTATACAATCGCGGTCTATTTCGGCGCGGCCAACATCCGGCATACGCGCCACGCGATTCCCGCCGCGTTGATCGCCGATCTGACCGGCTTCGCCGCCGCCGCGTGGACCGTCCGTTTGTTTTTCCCGTGAGATTCTTTCCGATTCAGCGATAAAAATCGGGGACGGGCTTTGATGGGCTTTGCTTTTGTATTCCGCTTGCTTTTTCCCGGAAAAAGAGGTATACTGTCGATG
>CAJOQY010000031.1 GCA_905236835.1 uncultured Oscillibacter sp.
AAATTAAATGAGAAGAGAGGAGGAAACTGCTACAAAATACCGATGGCTAATCGGGAATTTACGCCCGTGGAGAGTACAAGAACCTGTGAGTAGCGTCTGACTTGTCAGCGTGAAAGCGTACTCGTGGAAGCGGGAATTTTCTCAATGCGGACATTTGTCCACATTTGTGAGTAGCAGGTGCGGAAAATGGCGAAATGTGAATTTTGCGGCAAGGGCGTAACATTTGGCATTAAAGTTTCCCATTCCCATCGGCGGAGCAACCGCCCGTGGAAACCCAATGTCAAACGCGTAAAAGCTGTGGTCAACGGCGCTCCCTGCCATGTTTATGTTTGCACACGCTGTCTGCGTTCCGGCAAGGTGACGCGGGCCGTCAAACAGAGCGAGGCGGTATGAGCGAACGCCAGAAATCCCGGACCGGTGTCCGGGTTTTTGTTTTTTCCGGATTAAAATTAAAATTTAAATTTTAATCACAGCCACGCGGTGTCTGACAATTCGTCTTTGCGGGCGCGTCCCATTAGTTCAGCCGTGACGCTGTGAATATCCCGGTTTTCGTATAATACCTGATAGGCGCATTCGCAGATCGGCATTTCCACGCCTTCGCGTTCCGCCAACTGTCGAATGCTCGCCGCCGCGTAATAACCCTCTACCACGCCCCCGGCTTTTTCCATCGCCGTTTTTATATCCAGACCCTGTCCGATGAAAATTCCGGCTCTCCGGTTCCGGGAGTGCATTGACGTACAAGTGACGATCAAATCCCCCATGCCGGCCAGCCCGCCGAACGTCCGGCGGCTTCCGCCTAATCTCTCGCCTAAGCGCGTCAATTCCGCCATCGCGCGCGTCATCAGAAGCGCTTTCGTATTATCCTGATAGCCCATCCCGTCACAGACGCCGCAGGTTAAAGCGATAATATTTTTCATCGCCGCGCATAATTCCACGCCGATTATATCATAACTCGTGTACACCCGGAAATAGGGATTCATAAACGCGTCCTGCGCGAATCTGGCCGCGCCGCGTTCCGGACACGCCGCCACACAGCCCGTCGGCAGACGCAATATCACTTCTTCCGCGTGCGACGGACCGGATAAAACGGCGACCGGGAATTTGCGTTCCGTCTCCCGCCATAAAATCTCACTCATTCGGCAATTTGTATCGCGTTCAATCCCTTTCGACGCTGAAATGATAATAATATCACTATTATTCGCGATTTTATTTTGATTTAATATCATCGCGGCTTTTTTCGCCGTTTCCCGCACGGCGAACGACGGGACCGCGCAAATGATTAAATTTATATCATCCTGTTCCAGACACGACAAATCCCCGGTGATATTCAAATTATCCGGCAGTTTCACGCCGGGCAACATGGGATTTTCCCGGCTTCGCGCGATTTTTTCCGCTTTGTCCGGGTTATGCGACCATAAAATTACATCATGCCCGTTATCGCACAACACTTGCGCCAGCGCCGTACCCCATCCGCCGCTGCCCAATACGACCGCTTTGACAGCCATTTCCGCCGCCTCCCGCGAATAATATTATAAAATAATAAAATTATAAATTTTATGATTTTTTATGATGGATCGAGAATTTATTCTCATTCCCGTGAATCAGGCGTTTGATATTCTCCCGGTGTTTCCAAACGACCAGAAATCCCGTGATAAACGCGAGAAGAATAATAAAAATATCCCCCGGAAAGCAAATCCAAGATATAAACGGATAACTCAATCCCGCCCATGTGGATCCGAGAGATACATAACGCGTCAGCGCGGTTAAAATCAAAAATCCGCCCCAGACGACAAGCGCGACGCGCCAGTCTATTAAAATCGCCAGCGTCCCGCCGGATAAAATCCCCTTGCCGCCTTTAAATTTAAACATACACGGGAACATATGCCCAAGCAAGCAAAATAATCCCGCCCAGTATTGTCCCGGCGCGCCGGAAATAAAAAAACGCGTGGAAATCCAGACGGCCAGAATCATTTTGAATACATCGCATAAAATCACGATGAGAGTTAAAACACCGCCGAATGTGCGATAAAAATTCGTCAGTCCCGCGTTGCCGCTCCCGTGATCGCGTATATCGTCACGCAAAATATATTTTGACACGATCACAGCGCCGTTGAAACAGCCGCAAAAATATGAAATCACAGCCGACGGCAGCAACATAAGCGGGAATATCAATATAAAAGCCATCAGCGATTCATGAAAACTATACGCCATATAATACGCCTTCTTCCGGATGATAAATTTATATCTCTTTTTCGCCTTTCTGTCGGACGGTGAATACAATCGGCGTATTGGTCAAATCAAACGTGTCCCGGATTTGATTTTCCAGATAACGGCGATAGGAAAAATGAAATAATTTCGCGTCGTTGCAGAACGCGACGAAACGCGGCGGATAAATCCCGACTTGGGTAATATAATATATTTTTAATCTCCGGCCCTTGTCCGTCGGCGGCTGCACGCGGATTTGGGCGTCCGCCAATACGCTGTTTAACGCGCCTGTCGTGACGCGCGTCCCGGACTGTTGATAGACATGATTAATCAAATGAAATAATTTCGGAATTCTCTGTCCGGTTTTCGCGGAAATAAATAAAATCGGCGCGTATGTCATATAAGCGAGAGAATGATAAACAGCCGCCCGCGTTTTGTCCATCGTTTTATCATCTTTTTCGATTAAATCCCATTTATTAATAATAATAATACTCGGCTTTCCGGCCTCGTGCGCCATGCCCGCGATTTTCGCGTCCTGTTCCGTCACGCCTTCTGAAGCGTCGATTAAAATCAAGCACACGTCGGCGCGCTCTATCGCCATCGCCGCGCGCAACACGCTGTAATGTTCGATAGATTCAGATATTTTCGACTTGCGCCGGATGCCAGCCGTGTCGATAAAAATATATTTCCCGTCCTGATTTTCAAAGCGCGCGTCAACGGCGTCCCTTGTCGTTCCGGGCATATCGGACACAATCACGCGTTCCTCGCCTAAGATTTTATTCACAAGCGACGATTTCCCGGCGTTGGGCTTGCCGATCACGGCGACTTTCACCGCGTCATCCGGCTCGGGATCTTCATCCTCCGGCGGGAAATATTTGACGCATTCATCCAGCAAGTCGCCCGTTCCGTGTCCGTGCAGGGCCGAAACCGCGATTGGATCGCCCAAGCCAAGATTATAAAACTCATAAAAATCCGGATTGACCGGTCCGGTGGCGTCCATTTTATTCACGGCCAGAACAACCGGCCTGCCGGACTGCCTGATCGTATCGGCGATTTCCATATCCGACGCCGTGACGCCGGATTGAATATCCGTCAGAAAAACAATCACATCGGCGTGATTGATCGCAATCCGCGCCTGTTCGCGCATGAAAATTAAAATTTCGCTGTCCGTTTTGGGTTCAATCCCGCCGGTATCAATCAGCGTGAAAACACGCCCGTTCCAGTCGGATTCCCCGTAAATCCGGTCCCGCGTGACGCCCGGGGTATCCTCCACGATGGCGAGTCGCTGTCCGGTTAATTTATTAAACAGCCGCGATTTTCCCACATTGGGACGGCCCACAATGGCGACCACAGGTTTCAAAATCCTCACTTCCTTATAAAATATTCAATATTAAAATAAAAAATTAAAATAAAAATATACGCGGGATAACAACGCAATAGCAGGGAAGAAAAAAGATTCCTCCCTGCCGTTTGCGTGGAACCGGATGGTTTTATCTTGTCACGACGGATTCGACGGACTTGATTTCCCGGCCATTATAAGTCCCGCACTCCCGGCACATTCTGTGCGGGAGCCGCATGGCGCCGCATTTCGGGCATTTGACCAGATTCGGCGCGGCGAGTTTCCATGTGGACGCGCGGCGTTTGTCGCGCCGGGCCTTGGATACTTTCCCCTTCGGAACAGCCATGAATTACACCCCCTGTCAGTCAAACGATCATAGTCAATAATAATAAATATATTATTTTTATTATAAAATAAATAATAAATAATATATATTATTCCAGCAGTGATGACAATACCGCCCAGCGCGGATCGGGTTCCGCATCCGGGCAGCCGCACGGGCCGAGATTCAAATCCGCCCCGCATTTCGGGCATAAGCCTTTACAGTCCGGACGGCATAAAATTTTCGTATCCATGCTTAAAATAAAAGCGTCGCGCGCAAGCGTCTCTATATCCGCCTGTCCGTCCTGAATTAAAACAATTTCATCCTGATTTTCGTCCTGCACTTCCTCCGCCAGAACACAAAAATCCGATATTTCTTTTTCCAGCGGGAAGATTTTCCCGCAACGGTCACATTGGGCGTCTAAAATCGTGGAGATATTGAATTCCAGCGTCAAAGCGCCCGCGTGATTGCTGACGGTCCCGGAAACCGTGACAGACCGCGTCACCGGGAATCTTCCGACGAATTCCAAATCGGACCAGTCCGGATGAATCTCGAAATTTAATATTTTTCCGGGCGCATATAAAACCGGACGAACGTCAAGCGGCATAAAAATTTCCTCCCCGCGCGTATAAGCGCGCGGGTGTTATTATACGGGATGAAAGCCCCGTTGTCAAATATTTTTTATTTTTATATATTTATTATTTTTATTATTAATATTATTATCGCCGTCCGCCGCGTATTAATTCTGTTCCCGGTCCGGCGGAACGGTCCGCTGTCCGAGATAAGCCCGTACCAAGACCTGCAACAGCTCATCCCGGTCGATTTTCCGGATCATGCTCCGCGCCCCGTTGTGATTTGTGATATAAGTCGGATCCTCCGAGAGAATATAGCCGACAATCTGATGAATGGGATTATAGCCTTTTTCTTCCAGAGCCTGATAGACGGCGGACAAAATCCGATGAATTTCCGCGTCCTTTTCTTTTGAGATATTAAATCTTCTGGTAAACTCGTCCACAGCGAACACCCGCCTTTCCGATCCGCCCAGTATCAATCCAGTATAAATAAAAATATAAATAAATTTATAAATACAGTATACTTGATTTTTGTCTTTCTGTAAAGCGTTTTTTCAAAAGATGCGGGAAAGTTTTTTTGATACT
>CAJOQY010000032.1 GCA_905236835.1 uncultured Oscillibacter sp.
GGGGACGGGGGATGAGGTTCTAAGTGAATAAAGGGGAATGATAATAATATGAAATATCTTGTCATAGATTTCGGCGGGACGCTAGTGAAATATTCAGTGATGGATGAGAACTGCGCGATTTTATTAAAAGGCGAGGAAAGCGCGCCGACGGAAAGCCGACAGCAATTTATTAATTTTCTGTGCGGATTATACGCGAAAATATCAGGCGCGATGCCGATTGACGGCGTCGCGGTCAGTATGCCCGGCGTGATTGACGATGAAAACTGCTATATCCGTTCCGCCGGGGCGTATATGAAATTATATCAAACGGACTTGAGAGAAGCAATCAAAGATCAAATCAAAGTCCCGTTCGCCGTGGAGAATGACGGCAAATGCGGGGCTTTAGGCGAAGTCTGGAAGGGCAATTTAAAAGATTGCGATGATGGGATTGTGTTGATTCTTGGCACGGGCGTCGGCGGCGGAATTGTGAAAAACCGGGAGATTCACAAGGGGAAAAGCCTGTCAGCGGGCGAGTTTTCAGATGTGATATTAGGCGATCAGGCGTCGCCGCGCAATACGGTCGCGTCACGGTGCGGCGTGGCGGCGCTGTTGTTTGAGGCCATGAGATTAAAAGGCATTGATATTCGCAAAAGTCCGCATTACAACTCGTTTTCACGAGTTTTTCCGTGCGAACAGGAATTGAGCGAATTAAATAATCATCCCGCCTACGCGCACGGATTAAACGGTTATCAGTTTTTTGATTTACTCAATCAAAACGATCCTGTGATTGTAAAATTATATCAAGATTATATTTATCATATCGCGCTGTTTATATTTAATTTACATCTCATATACGCGCCGGAAAAATTTTTAATCGGCGGCGGAATCAGCCGCCAGTCGCGTTTGATTCCGGATATTCGCGCGCAATATCAAGAGATTTTTGACAATGCCAGTTTAATCCGGCTCACGCCGCCCTGTATAGTTGACGCCTGCGCGCTTGGCAACGAGGCCAATCAATACGGCGCGCTGTATCATTTTCTGAAGAAATATCATATATAACACATACTTTAGCAGGAGATTGATTTATAAAATCACGCCTGTGATATGGATAAAGCGGACAGCTTGATATTGATACGACGAGAGCGGCCTGTTGTCGGCGTCGTAACTGTGCGCGGCGACGAGAATATTTTCCGGCGCGGCGGGCTGGTTGACCGCGACAATCACGGGACAATGCTGAAAATTTTTCCCGTCAAATGATAATTGTATCATATCGCCGGGAAGCAAATCATGAATCACGCAGGCTTCCCCTTTGGGACCGGGGGATAATTCGCCGCGCGTCAAAAAATTATATAAATACATCACTCCCGTCCACGCGGGCGCTTTTTGATTGGCGTTGAGATAATACCATCCGAATGTCGGCGTAAAATTCATCACGCCGCCCCCGGCGTAAATACATTGAGAGGCGAAATTCGTGCAGTCCCCGCCCAGAGATTCGTAATCATAAAACGCCGGATTGCGTCCATACGCCCATTTATGGGCATATTCAACCGCCTGTGTACGGCGGTAATTTTTTTCGCGCATAAATATCACCATTTTATATTTTTTATATTTAATTTTTTTATTTTTCTATCTAACGCCGCCGGATATTTTTCACGCTGATATTTCCGCGTTTTTTCCCTGTCCCGGACGATCCGATCAGGCCGGCCAATACGCCGCCCGCCAGAACCGCCAGCAGAATCCCGCCGCCGTGTCCGTTCCACGCGATACGACGGAAAAGCGATAACGCGATGAAAATAAAACACAGCGCGAAACAGCCGGAGACCGTCAGCGTCCGCGAAAACACGCTCCAATTATGATCGCGTTTGGCATTGCCATTGGAAGCGGCGCGATGATGACCGCCGCCGTAATCGCGCGCTGTCCCGCGCGGACGGCGCGGCAAGGCCCAAATCGAACCGGCGCACGCGGCGGCGCACGCCAGCGACGCCAGAACCGGGAAGCTAATCCCGTCTGAAAAGATCATCCCGCGCGACATGGCCCACGCCAGCGCCGCCACGCCCGCCGCGCTGATCAATAATGACAGAAAAACGCCGGAAAATAATTGAATATATAAATTTCCCCCGCCGCCTGTTTGTTGTTCGCGTTCCGACAGCATAAACAAAACCCCCCGGACATACGCCGCTGATTCATGACACGCATGATATGACAGCATATGCCGGGGAGATATGGATTTATGCCGGGAAAAATATCATCCTGAAAATATTTTAATATATATAATATTATTATAATACCCGGGGATCAGGACTGGCCGCCTTCTTGATCCCCGTCGTTTTTATCGTCTTTTTTGGCCAATAATACTTTTTTCTCTTCCGGTTTGTTCCCGTCCGATTTTTTGTCCGGGAGTTCCGGCTGTTCGCCGCTCTGGATACCCGTGCTGGATACCGCCCATTTTGTCAGCTCCACGCGTACACGGTCCTCGCTGGTCTCAATGATAATCGTATCCGGATTGACATGGACAATTTTTCCCACCAAACCGCCGATACTGGTAATTACATCGCCTTTTTTCAGGTTGTCCCGCATTTCCTGCGCTTTTTTCTTGCGGTTGTTCTCAGGCCGGATCATGAAAAAATACATCACCGCGAACATGACAGCAATCATAATCAGGGGTTCCGCCATAAATTGCTCCTTCCCCGGCGATTTAAAATCAACGCCGGATTTGAAATAATAAAATAAATAAAATATATTTTTATTATATCAAATCAGGCCGGGATTGCAAGTCTTTCCTGATTTTAATTTTTATAAACCGCCTCAAACGGGGCTTTGATCGCCCACGCGAAAATAAGTGAAATCGCCGGTCGCTATTAATTTTCCGTCGTCGGATGTAATATCAACATGGACCAGACAGGTCCGCCGACCGCGATGAATCACGCGCGCCGCGCCGGTCAGCGTCCCTGACGCGCGGTTGCCCAGAAAATGCAGCTGACTGTTCTGCGTGACATGGGCGCGCCCGTCCGTATGGGCGGCGAAACCCGCGACATCATCGGCAATCGTGTAAATCGCGCCGCCGTGCGCGTAGCCGTACACATTCAGGCTCTCCCGGCGCAAATCCAGCGTACAGACCGCCTCACCGTCTCCCGCCCGGATTAATTTCACAAAATTATGCGTCATAAACGGGTTTCCGTCAAATTTACGTCGATATTCCTGATTTTTCACAGCCCAATCTCCCGAATATTTTTTCATAAAATATCAAATCAAATAATTTTAATATATATTTTTAATATATAATTTTAACGCGCGGACTTCTCATATTCGCGCAGGAAGTTCACCAGCGCTTCCACGCCCGCTTTCGGCATCGCGTTATAAATCGACGCCCGCAGTCCGCCCACGCTCTTATGGCCTTTTAAATTATCAAATCCGGCTGATTTCAACGCCGCCACGCATTTTAAATCCTCTTCTTTGGACGGCGTCCGGAACGGGATATTCATAAAAGA
Source organism: uncultured Oscillibacter sp. (assembly GCA_905236835.1). GTDB lineage: Bacteria > Bacillota > Clostridia > Oscillospirales > Oscillospiraceae > Oscillibacter. The sequence continues at coordinate 3,468 of CAJOQY010000032.1, forward strand.
CCGGTCTTTTTCCGCCACGGGAGATTCAAAATACGCGCTTTGTTCCAAAAATTGATAAAATATATCCGCTTTTTCCCGGTTGCGCCGCGCCATTTCTTCCAGTCCGCCGAGTTTGATTAAATATTCAAATACTTTGCCGCAACAGTAAACGCTCCAGCAGTTCGGCGTGTTATACATGGATTCATGATCCGCGTGCGTCTTATAAGATAAATATACCGGCGTTTTCGGATCCAAATCATCCCGGATCAAGTCTTTCCGGATTATGACGACCGTCATACCCGCCGGGCCGATATTTTTCTGCACGCCCGCCCAGATCAAGCCGTATTTCGTCACGTCACAGGGGCGGGACAAAAACATCGACGACTGATCGCTGACCAACGGTATCCCGCGCGTATCCGGCAAATCCCAATACGTCGTGCCGTGAATCGTCTCGTTTTCGCATATATAAACATAATCCAGATCATCCGGGATTTGAATCTGACTCACATCCGGAATATAACTGAAATTCCGATCCCGTGACGACGCCAGAATTTCAATTTCGCCGTATTTCCGGGCTTCGGGGATGGCTTTTCCGGACCAGTGGCCCGTCTCCAAATATCCGGCTTTTCCGGTTCTGATTAAATTCATTGGAATCATGGAAAATTGCAACGTCCCGCCGCCCTGAATAAATAATACATTATAATTATCCGGAATATTCATCAATTTCCGCAAATCGGCTTCCGCCTGATCGCGGATTTCCTGAAAGACCGCCGAACGGTGGCTCATTTCCATAACGCTCATGCCGCTTCCGTGATAATTCATCACTTCCGCCGCGATTTCTTCCAACACCGGCTCCGGCATCATCGCGGGGCCGGCGGAAAAATTATAAATCCGTCCGTATTTCATATTATCTATAACCTCCTGTCGGGAATCAAGTATAACAGGATTGTCGGAAAAATCAAGACGGAAGGGGGAAATTCCCCCTTTTGTCTTATTCTAATATACGCGCGGCGCGCAGGGGAATCAATTCGTCACTGAGTATCATGATTTTCATTTGCGCCGCGCCGTCCGGTATCTGGAGATTTTCTTCCCATAAAATATGCTCCGGATCGGATATATTGACTTCCCATGATTCCAAGGAAATCATCATGCCGCCGTCGTCATAGAACGCGAGAAA
>CAJOQY010000033.1 GCA_905236835.1 uncultured Oscillibacter sp.
ATGGAAAACGCGATGAAGAAGAAAACAAGATTCAAAATAATATTAATATTATTATTATTTTATATATCGCTTATGTTCTTACTCAGCGCGTGCGGATTCAGCGGCGCGTATGAAAAGCGCCTGTCGGACGGGGAAGAATATCTGGCGGCGCGGGATTATACGGCGGCGATGGCGGCGTATCGTGAGGCGGCGGCCTTGCGGCGCAACCGCCCGGAAGGCTATCTGGGCATCGGCGACGTTTATCTTGCTTTGGCGTCCATGTCGGATCCGTGGAGCGTCGAACAGGATATGAATTTAAAAGGCGCGCTGGAAAATTATCAAAAGGCTTTGGAAGCCGGAGGCAATCGCGTACAATCGCGGAGCAAACTAATCGCGTATTATTTATTTTTAGGGGATCAGGCGTCCGGCGCGGAAAATCAATGGGCCGGACAGTCCGACGCGCTTCCCCGCGTCGCGCGGACGGACGCGGGCATTCCGGGCGTTTATATTATCGAAAATAATAATAATAATAATTTAAACGAAACGGACCCGGAAAATGAAGCCGCCGGATTTGACGGCGCGGCCAATCCGGACAGCGCGAATGATGATTCTGACGGCGGCGCGGAGATGAATATTCATTCTATCGCCGATACGGGACTGATCGCGCGGGCGGACGCGGGCCGGATTGTCATGGACAGTGAAAAGGGCGTATCCGTGACAGACGAACAGGGGAATTTGATTTCCCTGCGGGAACTGGCGGAAAGCTGTTATCAATCCGCGCTGGAAATTGATATTTCGGATATAGAAACGCGTTTGAGATACGCGGCGTTTCTGGAAGCGCGCGGCAGACAGGAAGAAGCGATAAAAATTTTGCGGGACGGATTGGCCTATCATCATGATGAGGCGTTGTCCGGACAGATTGAGCAAATCCAGCTTGCCATGGAACGCGCGAAAGAGGACAGCCGCCGGGCGTCGGCCTCGCGGATTCTGTCCGCCGCGCCTTATTACGGATCCATCGAGAAATGCCGCATGGACAGGGAAACGGCAATCGCTTACGCGCAATTGTTATCAGACGGTCTGACCGGAAAATTCAAAGGATTCAGCGGCTACGGACAGCCTTTATATGATTATCCGGTCTATTGGGATGAGCCATATCCCGTGATTGGCTACGGGTCTTATGAAACCGACCGCGCGCGGGTATTTTTGGGCGATTTCGGCGCGGACGGGTATCCGTGTTTGATTTTAATCAGCAGTCTTGTGGAAAACGGGTCTTTCGAGATTTACGGGCGGGCCGAAAATAATAATAATAAAATATCGCTCCTGACCGGAGAGGAAAGCGGGATGAAATCCGGGATATTTTTAGAACGCGAGGACGGGAGTATTATTTTAGAAAAAGTCCTGACGCAACGGGAAGATTTCAGATCGGGGGAGACGTGGCGTTTCCGCAACGGCGCGGGCGGCGTGTCGCAGGTCTGGGAGGAGGCGTGGGACGCGGAGACGCGGACCATGCGCGTAACGCGGAACGGAACGACGCTGGAATATACGCGGGACCAGTGGAACGCGCAAAGGCAGTCGGAGGAAAATCAGGTCAATCAAAACGGCCTGACGCCTTTGAAAGAGATCATCGCCAAATCCTGTCCCTTGCGGGATATGATGCGCTATTTGAACGCGTATGCCGCCGCGCTGTCGGATGATGATATAAATAATAATATCAATAACGCCGCGGAGATTCCGCCGGAACATCCGCAACGGCACAAAATGGCCGTCGCCATGCTGCGCAAATTATACGAATTGGAGCATTTGTCGATTGATACGGATACGCGGTTATGCGCTGTCAGATTAGGCGATTTAAACAACGACGGCGCGGAGGAATTATTCGCCGCGTTTACGGATGAATACGAGACCGCGAACGGGACGTTATGTCAATTCGTCATTTACGAGTGGCGCAACGGCGGGCTGTCTGAAATCCCGGGCGGAAATGATTCGCTTGAATTACGGCTTGTCAAAGACAAAAACACGGACGAAACCGGTATTCTGGGAACGGGAACTGTCAACGGCGTCCCGGGAAATAATAATAATAATAATCAAGAGCGTTATTTATATGTATTTCTGTCCCGGACGCTGGAACTCCGGCGGGATAAAAACGCGGGCCGTTATGAGATTGTCCGGGACGGCGGACAGCCCGCCGGAATCACAACGTCCGAATATACGGCGTTAAAAAATTTATACGCGGAATCGGATTTATTAGTGAATTATAACCGGCCTGTTGAATTGAATCATAACAGTTACGCGCAAATTGTGTCAGCGTTATATCAAATCCGCGACGCGGCGTAAGCATTGAATCTTTTTGCTTTGATATGATGATATAATCCCGGATGAAAAGAAAGGATGCTGTGCGATATGATGTACCGGACAAGGCTGATGGAAAAACTGGATGAGGCGTTGAAGGCCGTATTGCCTATCGTGGCGATTGTGTTAATTTTATCTCTCACAATCGCGCCTGTGACCAGCAGCGTTTTACTGGCGTTTCTGTTCGGCGGGGCGCTGTTAATCATCGGCAATATGTTTTTCTCGCTCGGCGCGGAACTGGCCATGGAACCTATGGGACAGCATATGGGCGCGCGGATCACGAAAAGCCGGAATTTATTCCTGATTCTCTCCGTTGGATTTTTACTCGGCTTTATGATTACGGTATCAGAGCCGGATTTGCAGGTCTTGGCCGGACAGGTACAGTCGATTCCGAATAATATATTAATATTCTCCGTCGCCGGGGGCGTGGGATTGTTTCTGGTCATCGCGTTATTGAGAATATTATTGGGCGTGCCGCTGCGGACGATGTTATTAATATCTTACGCGCTTGTGTTTATCTTGGCTTTTTTCGCGCCGCGGAGTTTTATGGCCGTCGCGTTCGATTCCGGCGGCGTGACGACAGGCCCGATGACAGTCCCGTTTATTATGGCGTTCGGCATCGGCATTTCGGCGATCAGAAGCGACAGACACGCCGCCGATGACAGTTTCGGATTGATTTCTTTATGTTCCGTGGGACCGATTATCGCCGTTTTGATATTAAGCCTGATTTTTCATCCGGAGAGCGCGGAATATTCGGAAGTCGTCGTCCCGGAAATCTCGCATTCGATTGAATTATCCGCGTTGTTCGCGTCCGCGTTCCCGACGTATTTCAAAGAAATCGCGACGGCGTTATTGCCCATCGCCGCGTTTTTCGGATTGTTTCAAATCATCAGTCTGCGCCTGAGCCGTATGATTTTAATCCGGATTGTAATCGGCTTGTTTTATACTTATATTGGCCTTGTGGTGTTTTTAACCGGCGTCAACGTGGGATTTATGCCCGCCGGCGCGTATCTTGGATCCGTATTGGCTGGTTTGTCCGTCCGATGGATTATTATCCCGATTGGAATGTTA
>CAJOQY010000034.1 GCA_905236835.1 uncultured Oscillibacter sp.
ATTATATCCGGATTATATCTTGATTATATCTTGATTATAACGTATCAATCCGGATCTGATGGTTTTTGGCTGTGGCATTGATCCGCGTAACGGGGTTGTCATAACTGTCGATAATGCGGGACGCCAATTCGTCCTCCAATTCTTTTTGAATGGTCCGGCGGAGATTGCGCGCGCCGTAGGCGCGGGAATAGGATTTTTCCGTTAAAAGTTTGATCAACGCTTCATCATATGTGAATTGAATGCCTTTTTCCTGTAACGACGCCGCCAGTTCGTCCAGCATAATCCGGGCGATGGAGTGGAAATTTTCTTCCGAGAGGCGGTTGAACGTAATCACGGCGTCCACGCGGTTGATAAATTCCGGGCGTAAAAACTGCTGTAAGGCTTTCATGGCGCGGTCGTGATCCTGTTCGTTCGCGGAGCGGTCAAAACCGACGGTCCCTTCTTTTGTGGCGCTGCCCGCGTTGGATGTCATGACAATGATCGTATTTTCAAAATTGACTTTGCGTCCGTGGGAATCGGTAATTTCGCCGTCGTCAAGGATTTGCAATAATACGTTCATGACATCCGGATGGGCTTTTTCGATTTCGTCGAATAAAATCACGGCGTAAGGCTTGCGGCGGATTTTTTCCGTTAATTGCCCGGCCTCGTCATAGCCGACGTATCCCGGGGGAGAGCCGACAATGCGCGAGACGGAATGTTTTTCCATAAATTCCGACATATCCAGCCGGATCAACGCGTCCGGGGTATTAAACAAATCCCGCGCCAGTTGCTTGACCAGTTCCGTTTTGCCGACGCCGGTCGGACCGACGAATATAAAACTCACGGGCTTATGCTTGGGGCTGATGCCGACGCGATTGCGGCGCACGGCGGCGGACACGGCGGAGACCGCCTCATCCTGTCCGATGATATGCGTTTTCAATCGCTTATCCAATTGGCTCAGGCGTTGGAATTCCTGTTCCCGTATCCGGGCCGCCGGGATTTTGGTCCATAATTCGATAACATGGGCCAGATTTTCCATGCTTAACCGCGGATCGCCTTTTTGCGTTAAAATTTCCTGTTCCGTGCGCAATTGCAATTCCCGGCTGCGGATTTGCGCCAGCCGTTCATAATCCATTTCCGCGCCCTGCTCCTGTTGTTCTTCCATATAGGCGCGTTCTTTCGCGTAATCGTCCAATTCGCGCTGGATCTGCATTCTCCGGGAAATATCCGGGTCTTTGAGATTCAGATCCGAACAGGCTTCGTCGATTAAATCAATCGCCTTATCCGGCAGAAATCGATCCGTGATATATCTTTCGGATAAAATCACGGCCTGTCTTAAAATTCCCTCGCTGATTTTGACGCCGTGGAATTTTTCATAATACGGGGCCAGTCCCGTTAAAATTTTAATCGAGTCTTCCACAGACGGTTCATTGACGGTCACGGGCTGGAAACGGCGTTCCAGCGCCGTGTCTTTTTCGATAGACTTGCGGTATTCCGTGAACGTCGTCGCGCCGATGACCTGAATTTCCCCGCGTGACAGAGCGGGTTTTAATATATTCGCCGCGCTCATACTGCCCTCGGCGTCCCCGGCCCCGGCCAGCGTATGCACTTCGTCTATCATGAGAATAATATTGCCTAATTTTTTGACTTCGTCGATTAAGCCTTTCATCCGGGACTCAAACTGTCCCCGGAACTGCGTCCCGGCGACAAGCGCCGTGAGATCTAATAAATACACTTCTTTGTCACGCAGTTTAAAAGGCACGTCGCCTTTCGCGATTCTCTGGGCCAGTCCCTCGGCGATCGCGGTTTTTCCGACGCCGGGTTCGCCGATCAGACAGGGATTGTTTTTCTGTCTGCGGTTCAGAATCTGCACCACGCGTTCAATCTCTTCCTCACGACCGACCACGGGATCTAATTTACCCTTTTTCGCGCGGTCCGTGAGAGAAATGCAATAATTTTCCAGAAATTTCCGTTTGCCTTTTTGATTCTGGTTCTTTTTTTCGTCTTTTTTGCGGGCGGGTTCCTGTTCCGGGCGGTTCGGTTCCCGCTCATTGCCGGAAAAAAGGCGGTTTAAAAACGGAAATGTGGCTGTTCTTCCCTGTTCCTCCGCGGAATTATGATCGTCGTCGTCATCATCATTGGACAGGTCATCCGGGCCGCCAATCGCTTGAAGCATCTCGTTCCCGAAATTTTCCATGTCCTCTTCCGACATCCCAAGATGCTGTATCATTTCGTCCACCTGCGGCAGACCGATTTTGCGGGCGCAGCTCAGGCAAAGCCCCTCATTGATCGTGCGGTCTCCCTCTAATTTGGAAATAAACACAACGGCGAGATTCTTGCGGCATCTTGTGCAAAGTGTAGGCTGCATAATATCGCTATCCCTCCAAAACGCGCGGCTGAATATTATCAAATAATATCAATCATATTATTACAATATATCCCGAAACCGCGCGGGCGTTTCAACGCGTATTCGCCCGGCGCGTTCGCCGGGAATAATATTTTATATATTATATTTGCCTGATATTCGCTTATGATTCCGTACCCGGCGCCGACGCGAAAAACGGAAGCCGATCCATGGGTATTTTTTCCATCAACATACTGACCGTGTCCGTGACGGCTCCGGGCGCGATAATATCAAAATGTTCCAGCACCCAAAGCGCGAGACAGACGATAATCAATCCCTCGACCAGACCGATAACGCCGCCGCCAATCGTGTTGATGTTTCCGATGACGGGAATGCTCTTGATAATCGGATCCGCGAACTTCATCAGGATCGTTAATATCATCGAAATCACGATATAAGACAAAGCGTATAACACGCCATAGGCGGCGCGGTTCAAAAGCCCGGTCAAAGCGGCGGTCATCGCCTCGGACGCCGTGCCGATAAAAGAAGCGCGCATGGAATCCAGCCGGGTCCATATCTGTTCCGTGAGTTTTTCCATCACGGGGTTTTGAGATCCAACTTTCTCCAAAATCGAATTCAGACTGCCGAAATTCAAAGACCCAAACGGCGTGCCTTGCAAAAGCTCATTCATTTCGCCGCCGGTGTCAATCTCGGGTTGTCCGACGACCAGATCCGGCAGATTCTGTTCCGACAAAGCGTCGCTCATTTGGGACGCGATTGTTTCCGTAATCACAGGCGCGATAGATTCCGCCAGCGGCTGTGAATATGTGGAGGCGACATAGCCGGCCCCCATCAACGCGGCAATCATAATCAAAAAGCCGGCGACTGTACGCAGCAAACCGCGCCAAGCCCCCAAAGCGGCAAAAAGAGCCACTGTCAAAATCGCCGCCAGACTGATAATCGCGCTTGTTTCCATTTATGTTCGCCCCTTCTCTAAAATAAACGCAAATATAATATAATAATATTAAAATAAGCCAAAAGCGAATCAATGACGTGATATTATATATCTCGCGAAATCCCG
>CAJOQY010000035.1 GCA_905236835.1 uncultured Oscillibacter sp.
AACAGCGTTGTCAGCGGGGTTGAAAAAATCCGTGAAATTCGATTCCCGCGCCGGATGATCGCCGGACGGTTCGGGATTGACAAAATTTTCAGGATTTGTGAGATTTTCGGGCGTTTCCGTAAGCGTCGGCGTTTCCGTGATATTTTCCCAGAATACGTCCTCGGCGTTCCGGCGTTCCCTGTCCTGTTGTTCCTGTTCCTCGCGGGTCCGCATCCGTTCCCAGATTTTTTGTCCGCCCTCTTCTGGTTCGGAAGAGAATTCTTCCACGCCGGGATTTGTGTCTGTCCATTCGCTGTAATCGTCACTCGTCCGCGTGGACGGCGAAACTCCGCAGGCGGCCAGCGTTAGGGACAGAATGAGTGTCAGCGTCAAAACGATCCGCTTTTTCATCGTTATATCCTCCCTTATATGTAATTAACATGATAAGCATATATATTTATTATATAATTATGATAATAAACTATATAGATCAACAGACGAACGCGAGCGACTTTGAAATTTATAAATTTATATTATTAATTATATCACGAACCGGAGAAAAAAGAAAGAGCGAACAGGATATTTATCCGCTGAAATTTTACGCGTAGAAAATTTTTCCCCGCGCGGCAATCGTCTTGACTTTCCCGCGCGAGGATTGTATAATAAAACAATCCGACAGGAAAAGGGATATTTTGACAAATGTGATTTCCTGTCATCCCACAACCCGTGTCAAGGGGAATTAATAGACAGAAGGGAAGTTGTCTGGAATGAAAAAAACGCAAAAACTGTACGCGCTGATTCTCGCGGGTCTGCTGTGCCTGAGCCTCGCCGCCTGCGGAAGCAACGCCGCGACAACAGGCGAAAATACGGATGAAGCTGAAAACGCCGAACCCGTCGAGGACGCCGCGCCGGTTGAGGACGCCGCCGGGGATGAGACCGCCGAGTCCGAGGAGACGGAATCCGAATTGGCGGCGCAACCGGAGCCGGTCGAGGCGGACGCGGAAACTATGCAAGCCTTGTTTTTGAATTGCGTCGGTTTTGGCGACACCACGGAACCGGCTGTCAAAGAAGCCGAGGCGGTATACGCGCTGGTATCCTGCGCGCAGGCGCTGGATGTGGCGGGCATGGACGAGGACGCCACGGCGGAACTGCGGGCCGCCATTTATGAGGGCTATCAGGCTCTCGACGAAGTACAGCGCGCGGAATTTGACGCCAATTTTTCCGAAACTTTGAACAGCCTCGCCAATGACGCCGTGGAAGATTATCAGAGCGTGGCCGATCTGTTTGAAAACGCCGGTCTTGACGATGAAATGTCCGCTCTCGCGGCGCGGGACAACGTGGTCGCCAACTGGACCACGTTCGGCGCGTATATTGTCACCCGCAACGCCGGGAATACAACCGCCGATACGTCCGACGCGGAATAATCCGCGCGCGTTTTCCGGCATGATAATATTAAAATTATATTAAAATATATATCTCATTCACCCCCTGTATCGGCAGGGGGATATTTTTTTCATTTTTTCCGGGGAAAATATAAAATTTCGCTTACATTTTATAAAAAAATATGTTATAGTAAACAAGTGAATAAATTATAAACGGGAGGCGGCGCCATATGGAACGGACAAAAACGGGAAACGCTGTTTATCAGACGGGGGATCTGGTGGTATACGGGACGACGGGCGTATGCCGCGTGGAAGGGATCACAAAACCGGGCCTGTCTTTCGCCGAACGGGATCGGGAATATTATCTCCTCCAGCCATTGCATCAGGACGGCGTGATTTACGCGCCGGTGGACAGCCAAAAAGCGCCGATCCGCCCGGTGATGAGCCGCGCGGAGGCGGAGGCGCTGATCGGAAAAATCCCCGGTATCCGCGCGGAGGCGTGGAAAGCGCCTACTTTACAGGCTTTGGCCCAGCGTTATCAGGACGCGATTCACTCCAGCGATACCTTGGAATTAGTGGAACTGACCATGTCCATTTACGCCAAGCGGGAACAGGCCCGTTCCCGCAGCCGCCGTCTTGGCATGACGGATGAACGCTATATGAAACAGGCGGAGCGGCTGTTATACGGCGAATTGTCCGCCGCGCTGGAAATTCCATATGAGGAAGTCGCGCCGTATATCGCCGCGCGGATGGAATCACGGCAAGACGGATAACGCGAAATAGTTCAATCCGCTGAATCTCTCCCCCCTCTCCTGAAAAGGCGATGGGGGGAAACGCAATCAGAAGGATTTTTCATTCCGTATTCCCCGCCCCTGATTCAGGGACGGGGAGAGGCTTTGATAAAATCTATAAAATCTAAAATCAAACGGCGGCGCGCAAAATTTCCCCCGCGCCGGAAAAGCCTATTGCAATTGGAAACCGGACACGCTATAATAAAAATTCAAGAGGCAAGCCTCGCGATAAGAAGGGGGATACGAATGGTAAAAAAATTAACGCGAATCATGATGCTCTGCGGTCTGCTGGCGGTTCTGTTGTCCGCGACCGCGTGGGCGGACGACAGCGGCTCTTGCGGACCGGATCTGACATGGACGCTGGACGCCGCCGGTATACTGACCGTCAGCGGAACGGGATATATGGCGGATTATGGATCCAGTCAGCGCCCCCCTTGGTGGAGTATCAAGAGCAATATTAGAATACTTGTCGTTGAATCAGGCGTCACGAATATAGGGGATTACGCGCTTGCTGAGTGCGGAAATTTAGATTATATCACAATCGCGAACACGGTAAACAGTATCGGGGCAAGCGCGTTCAGATCGTGCGGCAATCTCAAATCCGCTGTCATTCCCGGAAATGTGGTTCATTTATATGAAGCCGCTTTTCAATCCTGCAAAAATCTGGAAACGATTGTATTATCGGAAAATCTGGAAGCCATCAGAAGCGACACTTTTCGTGACTGCGCAAATCTGAAAAGCGTTGTGATTCCCGGCAACGTAACCAGTATCGGAGCAAGCGCGTTTCAAAATTGCTCTAACTTGACAAGCATGGAATTTCCGGAAAAGGTATCTATCATCAGTAGCGGCGCGTTTAACGGCTGTTCCAATCTGAAAAATGTCGTCATCCGAGACGGCGTTTCCATGATTGGGGCGGATTCATTTAAAAACTGTTCCAGACTTCAGAATATAACACTGTCCAACCATGTGAGCGTCGTTGGTTCCAGCGCGTTCGCCGGATGCGCCCGACTGAACAACGTATTTTACGCCGGAAGCGCGGAAGATTGGAAAAATATGTCGATTAACAGTGACAATACCCCCTTCATCAACGCGAAAATTTATTATAATTTTCTGATGAACGCCACGGAAATTACACTGGATAAAACGGAACTTGTCATGGAAATCCGTGATTCCATAACGCTTACCCCGGTATTCTATCCGGAGGGAATCGCCGCCGAGCCGTTGCGCTGGTCGTCGTCTGATTTTTCCATCGCGGAAGTGAGTGACGGTTTGATTCGCGCCAAATCCGCCGGCGTTGTTACCATCACGGCGGAAACGCTTGACAGCAGAATTTCTGCGTCCTGTACGCTTACCGTCACAGGACACGGCCCGGAGGGTACGTTTCATGTCAACTGGCTCAAGCCCCGTGACGCGGACGGAAACGAATTGGATTCCATGCCGGAGAGCTTGTTCTACGCGACAATTTCCGTCACGAATGAAACGTCCGCCGATACGCCGCCGATATTCTTGAACTCTTATTCATCGGACGGGACATATCTTGGTTTCGTGTGGGTGGAAGTAAAAGCATCGCCCAACGCGACAGTGGAAGTCACATTCCCGGTTGATAATCATGACGGCCAAATCGCGCAATTAAAAGCCTTCGCGGTTTCGTCGTTTAACGAGATGATGCCGCTGGATCGCGCGGTCAGTTTCCCGGAAGAAGAATAAAATAAACGGCGAATCCGTCCCCCCTCTCCTGAAAAGGCGAGGGGGAATTATATCAAGATTTTATATTTCCATCCGTTCAATCAAGGCGACGGCATGGGCGGCGATTCCGGAGCCGTCGCCGGTAAAACCCAGATGTTCTTCCGTCGTGGCTTTGATATTAATCTGATCGGACGCGATTTTCAGCGCGTCGGCGATATTGTTTATCATAGCGGCTTTATATCCGGCGATTTTCGGACGCTGGGCGATTACTGTAGCGTCGAGATTCGCGACGGCGTAACCGGCGCGGGATAAATATTCCCGGACTTCGCGTAAAAGCGCGATACTGTCCGCGTTGTGATATTGTTCGTCCGTATCCGGGAAAAGCTGTCCAATATCGGGCAGGGCCGCCGCGCCGAGAATGGCGTCCATAATGGCGTGTGTCAGGACATCAGCGTCCGAATGCCCCAATAATCCCTTTTCAAATTCGATTCTGACGCCGCCTAAGATCAATGGCCGTCCCTCTGTCAGACGGTGTACGTCGTATCCATGCCCGACGCGGAAATTTGTTGTCATATATAAGCCTCCGGATTTTTGCGTTTTTCGAGAATAGCGCGGGCAAAGATGAAATCCAGCGGCGTTGTAAGTTTGATATTTTCCTCGTCGCCCGGAATTAAATAAACCGTTTTGCCCAGCTTTTCCACGGCGGAACAATCGTCCGTGATTGAAATCTTGTTTTTCGCGGCGGATTGTAAAGCGGCTTTCAACAAATCCGCGTCAAACGCCTGCGGCGTCTGGATCGCTCTCAACAAATCCCGGTTCAGCGTTCCGGAAACGGATTGTATATTATTATTATTATTTTGATTGCCTTGCTTTTGATCGGGATTTTCGTTTTTCCGGATTTTTTTAATCGTGTCTTTCATGGGAATCGCTGGGGCGGCGGCGCCGTATTTTATCGCGGCTTCAATGGTACGGTCAATCAAATCCGGCGTTATCAGGGGACGCGCGCCGTCATGGACCGCGAAAAACGCGGCGTTCCGGCTGGCGGCCATCGCCGCGCGCAATACCGATTCCGCGCGCGTCTCCCCGCCGACAATGATATTTTCGCATTTTTTGATATGATAATCCGCGCAAATACGCGAAACCGGCTCCAAATCCCGTTCCCGGGCGGCAATGACAATCTCATCCACGCGCCGCGATAATTGCAGGGCCGTCAGCGTCCGGGCCAGTACCGGCGCGCCGTCCAAATCCATCAGCAGTTTGTTTTCCGCGTTCGCGCCCATGCGGCTGGAGTTGCCCGCCGCCGGGACCAGCGCCGTACAAAACGCGCGCCGGTCCGGATTTTTTTTGATAATTCTTAAAAATCTCAAAGATGACAACATGAAATTCGTTCCCTTATTTCATTATTTAATATTATTATATTAGTATAATATTATGTGGAGGGATTCGCCGCGTGATCCGCTGTTTTGGATGATTTCGCCGCGCGGCCCGTCTCCTGCCGCATGGCGTCCATCAGCCGCGCCTCCACGTCCTCATATTCGCTCCGTTCCGCCAATACGATTTCGGAAATCATAATCTGCTTGGCGTTATACAACATTTTGCGCTCCCCGGTGGACAATCCGCGCTGGCTCTCGCGCTGTACCAGAGTTTTAATCACCCGCGCGACTTCGTATAAATCGCCGCTTTTCAGCCGGGTCATGTTCTCCTGATAGCGCTTGTTCCAGTTGGAATTGGTTTCCACAGCCAGATCCGGAATCGCGTCCATGAGTTTCCGCGCCTCGCTTTCGCTCATGACTTCCCGGATGCCGCTGGCCCCGGCGCCGGAAGTGGGAATTTTCAGCACCAGACCGCCCGCGGGCATACTGAATACATAATATTCTTTTCTCACTCCGGCAATTTTTTCCTCCACAATGTCCTCGATTTTCCCCGCTCCGTGCATGGGATGAACCACAAAATCTCCGATGCTGAACATGATAATACTTCCTCCTTCCGTACACGCCCTCCGGCGCGTCTGCGGCCTTCTTCCTGTACGTTCATGAAAATATATTTTATTATAACACAATATGGAAATATTTACAACAATTATTTTTTTCTGAGCCTGACGCGTCCGAAAGGCGCGGGGCAGGCTGTCGACAGACAAATTTCGCGCGTATGTCGGAGATATGCGCCTGATTTCCCGCTTGACAATTCGGGAAAAATGAAGATAATATGAAAATAATATAATATAAATATTAATATAAAAACAGACTGAAAACGATTTGAAAAATCGTGTATGAAACGCTTTTAAAATGCTTTTGGAGGGCTGTGAATATGCCGGATATAGAACTTGACACGGATTTTTTTCATCAAATGGAGGCGCGGATTCCCAAAGGGAACATACGCACGCGGTTCGCGCCGTCCCCAACGGGATATATGCACGTCGGAAATTTACGGACGGCGTTATATACATGGCTGATCGCCCGGCATAATTCCGGGACGTTTATATTACGCATTGAGGACACGGATCAGGAGCGCTATGTGGAAGGCGCGGTGGACGTGATTTACCGGACGTTGTCCGAATGCGGATTGAATCACGACGAGGGACCGGACAGCGGCGGACCCGTGGGGCCTTATATCCAGTCCGAACGCCGTGGATTTTATAAAAAATACGCGGATTTGCTGATCAAAAAAGGCGCGGCCTATCGCTGTTTCTGTGAGAAATGCGAAGCGGATGAAACTACCGGAAAGCCGGAGACAGCCGGGAATTTCAACCGCGAAGAGGATCCGTGCCGGAATTTAAGCCCGGAAGAATCGGACCGCCGCGCGGACGCGGGCGAAAAATACGCGATTCGACAGCGCGCGCCGCGCGATGGCGTGACAAGTTTTCAGGATGTGACTTTCGGGGAAATCACGGTGGAGAATCGCGAGATAGAAGATCAGATTTTATTAAAACGCGACGGACTGCCGACGTATAATTTCGCCAATGTGATTGACGATCATTTGATGGGAATTACGCACGTTGTCCGGGGGAGCGAATATTTAGCGTCCGCGCCGAAATATAATCTGCTTTATCAGGCTTTCGGTTGGGAAGTCCCGGCCTATATCCATTGTTCGCCCGTCATGAGAGACCAGCATAATAAAATGTCCAAACGGCACGGCGATCCGTCGTATGAGGATTTAATCGCCGAGGGATATTTGACGCCGGCGGTTTTGAATTATATCGCCTTATTGGGCTGGGCGCCGAGAGGCGAATTCGCCGAACAGGAAATTTTTGATTTAGAGCAGTTAAAAAATATATTTGATATAGCGGGAATCTCAAAATCCCCGGCGATTTTCGACAAGGCGAAATTAAATTATTTTAACGCGCATTATATCCGCAATCTGCCGCCGGAAGATTTCGCGCGGATCGCGGAATCTTGGATACGCAAGGCGATTAAAAACCCGGACGGCAATCCGGATCTGGAAAACGCGATTCAAAACGGCGAAATCGCCGGATTATTACAGGCGCGGTGCGAAAAATTATCCGATATACCGGAAAAACTGGACTTTTTTGACACGCTCCCGGAATATGATATATCTTTTTTCACAAACAAGAAATCCAAGACAAATCCGGAGGTTTGCCTGAAAATGCTGAACGCCGCGATTCCGGCTCTGGATAATATCAATACTTGGACAGTTGAAAATATTCACGATGAATTATTTGATTTAATTCCGGATTTGGGCGTGAAGAACGCCACGCTGTTATGGCCGATCCGTATCGCGGCGGCGGGCAAATTAATTACGCCGGGCGGCGCGGTGGAAATCTGCCATATACTGGGCAAATCCGAAACGCTTCGGCGTCTGCGCGCCGGACTGGAAAAACTGAAAAAAATTGAATTATAAAATTAAAAACGCGTGGAAACAAACTGAAAGCGGGAAAGAAAGGACCTGATTCCCATGAGCAAAGTGACGATTCCGGAAGGTTATCGAATGCCCCTGACGAACAACGAATTACAGCGGGCGATTGAATTAATTCACAGCGAATTCCAGCGGAATCTGACCGTCAGATTAAATCTGCACCGGGTATCCGCTCCGCTGTTCGTGGACGGCGACACGGGCATTAATGATAATTTAAACGGGATAGAGCGTCCCGTGGCGTTTCATATTCCGGATGTCGGCGCGACGGGCGAAGTTGTCCAGTCATTGGCGAAATGGAAACGGCTGGCGCTGAAACGCTATGAATTTAAACTCGGCACGGGATTATATACGGATATGAACGCGATCCGCCGGGATGAGGTCGTGGATAATCTGCACTCGATTTATGTCGATCAATGGGACTGGGAAAAGCATATTGACCCGGAGAATCGCGATATATTATATTTAAAAGACACGGTGCGCGATATTGTCGGCTGTATCTGCGATACCGCGACGGCGCTGCGCAATGAATATCCGGTTCTGACCTTCCGCCCGGATCGTGACGTGTATTTTATCACGACGCAGGAATTAGAGGACAGATTCCCGCGCATGACGGCGGCGGAGCGTGAAACGGAAATCTGCCGCCTGCACCGGACTGTATTTTTAATGCAGATCGGCAAGAAATTAAAATCCGGCACGCGCCACGACGGACGCGCCCCGGATTATGACGACTGGAATTTAAACGGCGATATTCTCATGTGGAATCCGGTTTTACAGCGGTCGTTTGAGGTGTCTTCCATGGGAATCCGCGTGGACGCGGACGCGCTGGACCGGCAATTGACGGAGGCCGGCTGTGATGACCGGCGTGTGCTGCCGTTCCACAGAATGCTTCTGGGCGGCGAACTGCCGCAATCCATCGGCGGCGGCATCGGACAGTCACGGCTTTGTATGTTATTATTAGAAGCCTGTCACATTGGCGAAGTGCAGGCCAGTCTCTGGGACGCGGAAACCATCTCCGTATGCGAAGCGGCGGGCGTTACATTGTTATAAAAATATAAAAATTATAAATTTTATCAAAACGGCGTTTCGGACGGAATCACCGGCCATTTTTCGTGATTAAACGCGAAAATCCAGTATTGACGGGAATCAATCATATCCAGACGCGCGAAACAGAACAACTCCGGCATGGGAAACGGCTGATGATTATCATACGGAAACGCGATATAATCAAATTGATTCACGCGGCGTTTCAGGATTCCCGGCGTATTCGGCGGCTCCCGCCGTTCGGATATATTATTATTATTATTATTTTGCCCGCCGTTTTCCGGACTGTCCGGACGCAGTTCCACCCGCAGTAAACGTCCGGCGGCTGACAACGCCTGACGGGAAAATCCGCGCGAAATCACGGATTCATTTCCGTCAGGCTCCAAAGCGCCGATCCGGATTTCGCCGGATTCGCCAATCAGCCACGCGCGCCATATGCCGACGCGCGACGCCGTCCGGACCCGGATCCGGGTATAAGGCGGCTGTCGTTCGACCGCCGCTTTGCCCGCCGGTTTCCCGCCGCGAAATATGGGCAGATATTCCATGCCGCGCGCCTCCCCGTCCGGATATAATAATATATAATATTTATTATATGATAGATCGCGGATGAAATATGAATGATGAAAATGATAAAATAAATTATAAAATCTCATCGTCAAGCATACTTTCCGCGTCATGGATTTCCTGTCTGACTTTGGAAATCAGCCCGGACACGAACGGATCCGTTTTCCGGCGTTCATAGAAACCGGACAACGCCTGCATGAGAAAATCCAGCGCCTTTTTCGGATCGCGGTCCAGAACGGTCCCTTCCAGAAAAATCTCGCCGATTCTCATGAAAATATCAGGGCGGCAGAAATCATCCGCGTCAGGCTGATTCACGGCGTCCAGCGCGCGGAAATATAATATTACCGCGTATTTTTCGTTGGTTTCCACATGCTTTCCGTCCCGGTACATATCGCCGAGTTTATATAAACAATTCGGATCGTTATATAATAACGCGCCAAGATGAAAATAATAATATGCCTTCTCATAATTGGCCGTCTGATGGCGTCCGTAATAATAGCAATATCCAAGATTGCATATCGCGCGTTGATTGCCGCTTTCCGCCGCGATTTCATAAAGACTGAACGCCCGCGCGTAATCCCGTTTTAAATACGTCCCGTTATAATACATTGAGCCGAGATTCAGCGCGGCCACCGGGTTTCCGTGTTTCATGCAGAGCCGGTAACATTGCACCACGGTTTCCATAACATCCGGGAATTTAATAAATTCATGATGTTCACACGCCCACTGGAACACCGCGTCATAATTCTCGTCTGAAAGAAATATTTCCAGTTCTTCTATGTCCTCCATGAACGTGTCGGCATAATGATCCCATTCGTCGTCCTCATCGGCGTAATATTCCTCTTCCGTGATGACGCGTATAATCTTCTTTGTTTTGCTGACGGGGAACGGGGCGTTTTCTTCCGTGTAAAATCCCACGGCTTCCACAACGCCTTTGCGCAGCCGGTTTTTATATCCAAATGGGACAATCACATAAGAATCAGCCGGAATCCCCGCGTCCGCGATATAAAAATATGTCCTGTCTATATTTTTCGGACGGACCGAGCAATATCTGTAATATTTTTGAGATTCTTTTTCTTCCACGCGTTTTC
>CAJOQY010000036.1 GCA_905236835.1 uncultured Oscillibacter sp.
AATTTTTATCTGCCCGCGCTGGCGGACGCGCTGAAAGCCAGCGGCGCGGCGGAAAGTTATCGTTCACAGCCGCCGTTATTTAAAAACAGCGAGGAATTGAGGCAATTTCGCGAACGCCACGCGAAAGCGTCCGTTCCGCGCGCGGAGTTTGATAAAAATTACAATCGCGGCGTGCATATCGGCATTGATTCCGGGTCCACGACCGTGAAATTAGCCGTGATTGACGAGCAGGATAGATTATTATTTACGGATTACAGGCCGAATCTGGGAAATCCCGTGCCTTTAATCCGCGATACGCTGTTGAATTTATATAACAGCCATCCCCATATGCGCGTGATTTCCGTCACGACAACCGGATACGGGGAGGAACTGGCGAAAAACGCGTTTCACGCGGATTACGGCGTTGTCGAAACCGTCGCGCACTTCACCGCCGCGCGGCATTTCATGCCCGATGTGGATTTTATTATCGACATTGGCGGACAGGATATGAAATGCTTTAAAATTCAAGACGGCGCGATTGGCGATTTGTTCTTAAACGAAGCCTGCTCTTCCGGGTGCGGCAGTTTTTTGCAGACATTCGCGCAAGCGTTGGGTTATGATGTCCGGGAGTTCGCGAAATTGGGCTTATTCGCCGAAAAACCGGTTGATCTTGGCAGCCGCTGTACGGTTTTCATGAATTCCAGCGTCAAACAGGCGCAGAAAGACGGCGCGTCAATTGAGAATATTTCCGCCGGGTTGTCTATATCCGTCGTCAAGAACGCGTTATATAAAGTCATCCGGTGCGCGTCGGCGGAGGAACTGGGACGCCGGATCGTCGTGCAGGGCGGGACATTTTATAATGAAGCCGTTTTGCGCGCGTTTGAGCAGGAAATGGGGGTGGAAGTGATACGGCCTGACATCGCCGGTCTGATGGGCGCTTTCGGCGCGGCTTTATACGGCGGACATCACGCCCGCGCCGGTCAGACAAGTTCGCTTCTCGACCGTGACGCGCTGTCAAATTTTCATCAGGAAACCCGTATGGAAATCTGCCGCGGATGCGGCAATCACTGCCAGCTTACGATTAATACTTTCCGGACAGGAAATATTTCTCATGATTTATCCAAATCCGGCGATTTGTCCGGTCCTGTTGAAACCTACATCAGCGGCAACCGGTGCGACAGACCCGTTACCGGAAACGCGTCCGGCGGCCCGGAACGGAATTTATATGAATACAAGCGCAAATTGATTTTAAATTACAAACCCGGTCCCAATCTGCGCGGCAAAATCGGGATGCCGTTATGCCTGAATATGTGGGAATTATATCCCTTCTGGCATACGTTTTTCACGAAACTTGGCTTTTCCGTCTGCCACAGCCCGCTGTCCACGCGCAAATTATATATGCAAGGGCAGGGGACGATTCCCAGCGACACGGCGTGTTTCCCCGCCAAACTCGCCCACGGGCATATCAACGCGCTGTCGAAATTAAATCTTGACGCGATTTTCTATCCCTGCATGACGTATAATTTAGACGAAAAATTAGGCCAGAATCATTATAACTGTCCCGTTGTGGCGTATTATCCGGAAGTTCTGGCCGGAAACTGCCCGGAACTGTCCGGAAAAGGCGTGAAATTTATATATGATTACGTCGGACTACACCGTCCGAAAGATTTCGCGTGGAAAATTCAATTAATTCTGGACCGCAATTTCCCCGGAATCCCTCATCAGGAAGTCAAACAGGCCGTGGACGCCGCTTACGCCGAATATTATCATCATATGGATTTGATCCGTCAGGAGGGCGCGCGGATGATAGACCGGGCGCGTTCCGAGGGACGCCGGATTATTGTCTTAGCCGGACGGCCTTATCATGTGGATCCGGAAATCAACCACGGCATTGACGTTTTAATCGCCCGTTCCGGCGCGGCTGTCATCACGGAGGACGCCGTATCCCATCGCGTCAAGCCGTTCCGGACATCCGTGTTAAATCAATGGACGTATCACGCCCGTCTGTACGCCGCCGCCAAATATTGCTGTAATCAGCCGGATTGCAATCTTGTTCATCTGGTGTCTTTCGGCTGCGGCGTGGACGCGATTACATCCGATGAAACGCGCGAGATCTTACAGGAAGCCGGAAAATTATATACGCAGTTGAAAATAGACGAAATTTCCAATCTGGGCGCCGTGCGGATCCGTCTGAGAAGCCTGTTCGCCGCGCTCGACGAACAGGACGAACAACAGGAGAAATTAAACTCCAATTCCAAGGAGGCGTGATATATGTGGACAAGCTATCCTGTATTCACGGATGAGATGAAAAAAACGCATAAAATTTTAATTCCCAATATGGCCCCGGTGCAGTTCCGGATTCTCGCCGCCGCGATGGAAAATCACGGCTATAACGTCGAGTTATTGGGCAATTGCGGAAATCAGGTGTCTGAACTGGGTTTAAAATACGTCCATAATGACACCTGTTATCCCGCTCTGCTTGTCATCGGGCAGTTTCTGGACGCCCTGCAATCCGGCAAATATGATTTAAATCACACGGCGTTGATTATCACGCAGACCGGCGGCGGGTGCCGCGCGTCGAATTATATATTTTTACTGCGCAAGGCTTTGATCCGCGCCGGATATGAGAATATTCCCGTATTGAGTTTGAATTTCTCCGGACTGGAAAAAGAAAGCAGTCTGCCGATGGATTTTCCGTTTCTCCGGATGATACTCGCCGCGATTTATTACGGGGATCTGCTTGTGACGCTGAAAGCCCAGACGGAGCCATATGAAATCCATACCGGCGACGCCGCCGCGTTACAGGAAAAATGGCTGGATTATATCTGCGACCATGTCCGGCGCGGCAAAGGTTATTCTTATAAAGCCATGAAAAATTTAATGCCCGTGATCGCGTCCGAATTTTCACGGATCCCTGTCCGGCGTGTATCAAAAGTAAAAGTCGGCGTGGTGGGTGAAATCTATGTGAAATATTCGCCGCTGGGCAATAACGATCTGGAAAAATTTCTGGCCGCGCAGGATTGCGAGGTCAATCTGCCGGGCCTGATGGGTTTTGTACAGTATTCGGCCTTTAATCTGGCCGAGACATCCCGGCTGTACGGCGGCGGACTGGTGGAACGCTACGGAGCCGACGCCGTGTTAAGTTATATTGGCCGCATGGAAAAAGTGATTATCCGGACTTTGAAAACTTATCATTTTCACGCGCCGCTGCCATTCAAAGAACTGGTCGCTCTCAGGGACGGCATTATCAGCACGGGCGATAAAATGGGCGAAGGGTGGCTGTTGACCGCCGAAATGATAGAATTAATCCGCGCCGGATATGAAAATATTATTTGCGCGCAGCCGTTCGGCTGTCTGCCGAATCATATCTGCGGAAAAGGGATGATTAATAAAATCCGGGAATTATATCCAATCGCCAATATTACGCCGATTGATTACGATCCCAGCGCGACGCGGGTGAATCAGGAAAATCGTATTAAACTCATGCTCGCCGTCGGACAGGAACGGTTATCGAAAAAATCCCCGTCCGTTCCGGACGCCCGCCGCGGGGCGGACAATCCGGAAAATGAAAATGAAAATCATCAAAATCCGGAAATCCCGGAAATCCGGCGCGCCGGACGCAAAGCGGCTTTGGCCTGATTGATGTGAAATCAGATTTGAAAAATTCCCCCTTCCGGCATGGGCAGGGGGAATTTTTATAAAAATTAATTTCTTATGTGAACAGCGTGACGAGAATCCACGCGAGGCCGACAATCGACGCGCCAAGCAGGGCGCTTAACTGTGGACTTAAAGACGGCGTAAACCGGCGCGCGCGTCCGGCGGCGCAGTCTTTTGTGATTCTACGCGCTTCCCGCACCAGCGCGCTGGATGTCACGCCCTCCCCGGAAATATCGCTTCGCACCAGAAAAATCGCCTGTTCAAATAATTTCTCGTCCGGCGCGCTGACGACGACTACTTGTCTGGATACGCCTTTTACCATAGGAATATCATACCGCCTTTCCCTGTCAAATCCGCGTTGATATTATTATGCCGCGTGAAATGGGGAATCATACCTGAAGATACGGCTTTTGCCTACAATCGAAACGATATTTTTCCCGCCGCCTTTGGAGATTCTTACAATTGACGGGAGATATATCAATCGTGTAGAATAGAAACGGGATGTTTGCGCGTCATTCCCGTCTCCGGATAAGGCCGGGGGATTATTTAAAATTTTTTGAACACGGGAGGGAAGAATATGTTATTGACCATAGTGCAGACCATTAACGCGTACCTGTCCGACTATGTGCTGATTATATTATTAATCGCCATGGGCGTATGGTATTCCGTCAAGACGGATTTTGTGCAGATCCGCTGTTTCAAAGAAGGGATGGGGAAAGTATTTGGGAATTTATCCCTGAGCGGCGGACGGCAGGAAAGCGGCATGAGTTCGTTTCAGGCTTTGGCGACGGCAATCGCGGCGCAGGTCGGGACGGGCAATATTGTCGGCGCGAGCGGCGCGATTCTGGCCGGGGGTCCGGGCGCGATTTTCTGGATGTGGGTGATCGCGTTTTTCGGTATGGCGACGATATACGCCGAGGCCGTTCTCGCGCAGACGACGCGTAAAAAATTAAAAGACGGGACGATCCACGGCGGACCGGTATATTATATTATAAGCGCGTTTGACGGGCCGTTAGGCTCCGGACTGGCGGCGTTTTTCGCGGTCGCGGCGGTTCTGGCTCTGGGTTTCTTCGGCGCGATGGTGCAGTCCAATTCGATTGGCAGTACGTTTGAAACGGCGTTTGGGCTTCCGCGCTGGATTAT
>CAJOQY010000037.1 GCA_905236835.1 uncultured Oscillibacter sp.
CCCAATGGGAAGCGGAACAGGCGGAAATAAAAAATCTGGCTGATTATTATATCACGTCATTTGAGGAATTTTATCAGGAGGGATATTTATTATGACGTTGACGATTCCCTGCCTGCTGGGACTGGAAGGCATCGTGGAAGAGGAACTGCGGCGTCTGGACCTGCGGGATATTAAGGCCGAAAACGGGCAAGTGCATTGTACGGGCGCTTTGTTGGATATAGCGCGGATTAATTTAAATTTACGCTGCGGGGCGCGCGTCCTGCTGGAACTGGGCAGATTTCCGGCGTCGGAATTTGAGGCGCTGTTTCAAGGCGCAATCGCTTTGCCGTGGGAAAGATATATTCCGAAAGACGGGGAATTTCCCGTGAAAGGCTATTCGATTTCGTCAAAATTACAGTCCGTGCCGTCGTGTCAGTCGGTGATCAAAAAGGCCGTGGCGACGCGTCTTGGGCGCGTATACGGCTGTGAGACGCTCCCGGAGACGGGCAATCGCTTTCAGATCCGGTTTTCGATTATGAAAGATATGGCGGCTTTATATCTGGATACGTCCGGGGAGGGATTATATAAACGCGGCTATCGGGCGCGAAATTCCGGCGCGCCGCTGCGTGAGACGCTGGCGGCGGCGCTGGTGACGCTGGCGCGCTATCGGGGACAGGATCCGTTCTGCGATCCGTTCTGCGGCTCCGGGACAATCGCGATTGAGGCGGCGTTAATCGCCAAAAACCGCGCGCCCGGACTGGATCGGCGTTTCGCGGCGCAGAAATGGAAAGTCATGGACGCGAAATACTGGATGGAAGCCGCCGAGGAAGCCATGGACAAAGAATTTCACGGCAATTATGACATATGGGGCGGGGATATTAATCCGGACGCGGTGGAATTGGCGCGCCATAACGCGGAGCTGGCGGGCGTGGATGACTGCGTCAGATTTGAGACAGCCGACGCCGCGGATTTTCATCGAGACAGCGAATACGGGCAGCTGGTCACAAATCCGCCTTACGGCGAACGCATGATGGAAAAAGACGAAGTGGAAAAATTATATCAATCATTCGGAAAGGCGGCGGCGGATCTGCCCGCGAAATGGCGCCTTGTGATTCTCTCATCCCATACGGAATTTGAACGCTGTTTCGGGCGTCCGGCGAAAAAGAAACGCAAATTATATAACGGCATGATGAAATGCGACGCGTTTTTATACGGTTGATTTTTATATATGATATAAAAATATAAATAAAAATAAAAATATATCACGCGCGACCGGAGGTAATAAATTTAAAATTATGTATTATATCAGGACGTTTAATAAAATTTCCACGGAGGGCTTGAAGCGTTTTGATTATACGCTTTACCGGGTGGGGGATTCCGTACAGCATGAGGACGCGATTTTGGTTCGTTCGGCGGATTTGCTGGAACGGCCTTTTTCGGAAAATTTACTGGCGATTTCCCGCGCCGGGGCCGGGGTGAATAACATCCCGATTGAAAAATGCACGGAAAACGGAATCGCCGTGTTTTCGACGCCGGGCGCGAACGCCAACGCGGTGAAAGAACTGGTATTCTGCGCCATGCTCATGGGTTCCCGTGACGTGACGGGCGCGATCAGATGGGTACGCCGTCAGGCGGGCGCGGGCGTGGAAGTCGCGTCCGTGATAGAAAAAGGCAAGGCGGCGTTTATCGGTCCGGAGTTATATCGCAAATCGCTGGGCGTGATTGGCCTCGGCGCGATTGGCTCTCTGGTCGCCAATCTCGCGATTGAATGGGGCATGGAAGTATATGGATATGACCCGTATTTATCCGTCGACGCGGCTTTACGTCTGGACCGGCATATTCATGTCACGCGGGATTTGAAAGAATTATATAAACACGCGGATTATATCACATTGCATATTCATTTTACGGATGAGACGCGGAATATGATTGATAAAAACGCGATAGAGGATATGAAACCGGGGGCGCGTTTTATCAATCTGGCGCGGGGCGAAATCGTGGATGATGAGGCCATGCTGGAGGCGTTGGATCACGGCAAAATCTCGGTTTACGTCACGGATTTTCCCAATAATCGCCTGTTGACATCGCCCCATGTGATCGCTATGCCGCATTTGGGCGCGTCCACGCCGGAGAGCGAGGAAAACTGCGCGATTATGGCCGTTGAGGAACTGAGAGATTATCTTGAAAACGGGAATATTAAAAACTCCGTCAATTTCCCGGCGGTATCCATGGAGCGGAGCGGCGTACAGCGTTTATGTATTATTCATAAAAATATCCCCGCCATGCTCGCCAATATCACGGCGCTGTTATCGCAAGACGGGGTGAACGTGGAAAATTTAAGCAATAAATCACGCGGCGAACTGGCCTATACAATGATTGATCTTGGTACGGCGATTGACAAATCCGTATCGGACGCCGTGCGCGCGCTTGATAACGTCATCCGCGTTCGCGTGATCGAATAATCTTTATATTACGCCGGGAGAGGATATTATAAATTACGCCGGGAAAGAATATTATAAACCGCGGCGGCGATTGTCAAAACGGACATGACAATTACGGCGGGACGCGTGACGGAATGACAGCGCATGAAGTCCATCACGCAGAGGCTGATTAAATGACCGGGGAGAATCATCGCCAGAACCGCGACGGGAATGACAGCGAGATTCAACCCGGTTTTGATTTTCGCGTCGGATAATATCATATGCGCCAGTGAGATGATCACGAGTACGGCGGCAAGTCCGGCGACGGCCTGTCCGGCCCAGTGACAGGCCATCCAGTTTCCGTCCGGCGACGGCGCGCAGGGTTTAAATATCGTCAAGACGCCAATCAAAAATATTACGCTGATTAATAATAACAATATATCGCCCGCGCTGATTTTATGATTCCAAAGATTTAATTTTGGCATATTGAAATATTCCTTTCATGATGATATATTCAGCCGAATATAATTAGCAATCACTAACTTCGCGATATTATACCGGAAATTCCAACCGCGGGAACGGATAATATGTAAATTTTTTGTAAATAATCCCCCTCTCCCGATTGGAAGAGGGGGAATTGATTTTTTATCAGGCCAATTACCGCTATCAGCCTTTTTGTTTTTTGCGATAGCGGACAAACACAATCGCCGCCGCGCCAAAGACAAGAATGGCAATCAAAATATCAATCAGGATAAATGTCCGGGTCATGTTGTCCATGCCCGCGCTTTCCTCTTCCATGGTATAATTGCCGCTGTGGACAATCGTATACATGATATTTTTCGAGGCGGCGCGCATAGCCTGTACCATTGTGGGGGAATCCGGATTTTCAATCGCGGTTCTGGCGTTGCGTCCGAAGCCAAGCATTAAGTCGTTGCCGTTCAAAACGCTGTCCATCGTAAGCTGATAGCCGTATGATCCGTACCAGTCTGTCAGGACCATGCCTTTGAATCCCCATTCGCCGCGCAGAACGCCGTTTAATAAATCACTGTTGGCTCCCGTATAATGCGGGCCGATCAACGTAAACGAGGACATGACGGCCAGCGGCTTGTTATCGAAATCATATTGTTTGACGACGATTTCAAAGGGTTTCATATAAATCTCACGCAACGTCTGTTCCGTCAAATGGATTTGCTGGGCCGTGCAACGGTTGATTTCCTGATCGTTCACGACGAAATGCTTGATATAGGCATATACGCCTTTCGTTCCCGCCGCGTTGACTTCCGCCGCCGCGATTTTACCCGCCAATACGCCGTCTTCGGAATAATATTCAAAATTGCGCCCGTTAAACGCTGTGCGGTGCATATTCATCGCGGGGCCGTACCAGCCGTAAATATGCGTGTCGGCGTATTCCTGCGCCATCGCTTCTCCGACTTCATAGGCGAGATCTTGATTCCAAGTTTGGGCGATCATGGTTTCCGTGGGATACGGCGTACCGTATACGCCGGTATACCAGTCATTTAAGCCGCCTGTGCCGTCGCTGTCCTGCGTGGCGACTTTGCCGACGGAGTTCATAGCGACTGTCGAGAATCCGCCGATTTGCACAAGCTGTGTCATTTCGTCAATCGTCAATTGATCCAGCAAATCTTCCCAGCGGGGATCGTCATAATCCGCGCCGATGAAATCAGCTAATTTTAATCCGTTTTTCGCGCCGGTGACGGGCATTTCCGTTCCGGGGATTTCGTGATCCGCCGGGTTGTAATGCGCGACGGAATGCGCGTCGAGATATTCGCGGACATCGTCAGGCATAGCGAAATCCGTGGGGGCGGCGGTCGCTTGTTCATAATTGGCGAACGCGTCGGCGCGGGAAAGATACGTCACGCCGCCGTTGGAATAGCTTTCAAAGCGATTTACAGCAATATCATGATCAGAAACGCGGCCCGTTACGCTGTAATCAATATCAGATTCCACAGTGAAAGAAACTTGATCTAATACCGTATGGGAATCGGCGCGGACGGAGAGAATATACTCGCCGGATTCTAAAATATAACCGCCGTTCGCGGTTTTTATCCCGGATGAATCATAAGACGCCATATCTTCTTTGGCGATTTCAAATGTCACGGTTTCAGACGTTCCGGGATTTAAAATATCCGTCTTGGCGAAGTCGATTAAATTCACAGCCGCTTTCTCAATGCCGCCGTCATGATAAGGCGGTGTGTAATACAATTCCACGACATCCTTGCCCGCCGTATTTCCAGTGTTGGTAACGGTAACAATCAGAGAAACGCTGTCTCCGTAGTCTTGGAAATCCGTGATTTCCTGTTCAAACGTCGTATAGCTCAGACCATGTCCAAACGGATATTGCACGACGCTGTCATAATCAAATCCGGCCATTTGTTCGGCGAACGCGGTTTCATAGAAACGATAGCCGACATAAATGCCCTCGACGTAATTCACAAATGATAATACGCCTTGGAACGCCGGATCGGCTTCCGTATACCGCGCCTGTAAATCGCTGACGTTATCATAAGTAAAATTGCCGTAGTTGTTCCAAGCGGGCGTGGATTTCTGGTCATATACATACGTCTCAATCGTCCGTCCGGAGGGATTGACAGCGCCTTTCAGAATCTCGCCAAGCGCGGTCATGGCCGTTCTTCCTGTGCCGGGGGCCAAAATCACGGAGCGGATCTCCGGATAATCATCCACAAAGCCCAGTTCCATGGGATTATTCGCGTTAATAATCAACACGATCTTGTCAAATTCGGACGTGACAAGATCAATCATATCGCGTTCCGTGCGGGAAAGCTGTAAATAAGCCTCCCCGGCGGCGTAGTCGTCATAATCCTCACTGTTATTCGTATAAGACGACGCGTAATAATTATAGCGTTCGTTGCCGTTGGCAAGCGTCTGACGGACATCGTCATAAGTCCCGTCAATCACGGCGCCCATATCGGCGGGCAAATCCTGTCCCTCGCCGCCGCTTCGGGCCAAGACGATCAAAGCCGTGTCGGAGAATTCTTTCGCGTTGCTGATTAATTCATCCGTATAATTCTCAACCGGCGGTTCCGGCAATGACCAGTTTGTGAAACTGACGCTGACGACGTTGCCGCCCAGATCGCGCGTCGGGCTGTACGCCGTATACATATCAATAATTTCCTGATTGACCTCAAATCCGGCGGCTTTCAAAGACGCTAAAATATCAACATTGCCCTCATTGCTGGAAGAACCGGAGCCGGTGCCGCCGTAAATCGGATTCGTAGCCGCCCAGCCGAATACGTTGAGATTCGTCGTATTGGACAGGGGCAACAGGCCGTCGTTCTGGAGAAGAACCATGCCTTCCTCCCCGACTTTCTGAATAATCGCCTCGGACGCGGCGGCGGCTTCTTCCGATACGCTCGCGCCGCCGTTCATAATCGGCGCGATATTATTATACATGGGGCCGAAGCAGATAATATTAACAAGAATCGCCACGACCAGTACCCACGCCAGACCCGCGCCCCAGCGGAACAAATGCCGCTGTCCCTCTTTGGCGAACCAGCGCGCCGCGATCATAACAGCGACCGCCAGCAGGAGCGTGAAAAGAATCGCGTAGATATAGCCGCTCAGGTCATAGACGTATGTTTGCACGTCCGTGGGGCTGACGCCCATACCCTCAAAGATAGGCGTCAACAGGTTAATCAGCAATTGAAGCATCTTTTTCCTTTCCTCCTATTCATTTTTCACGAAATAAACAGGGATTTCCCATGCTTGAATTATATAATTTTATGGTTCTATTGTCCAATGCTTATTTGGCATAATCGCCTATGCCCACAAAGCATAATATTTTTAACGCTTGACGCGCGTGATAAAATAATATATAAATAATTATTATAAATCATCAATCGGATTCTAACCAATTTATCAATTATTCTTTCGCTTAAAATATGGAACAAGGAAAAGAGGGATATAAAATGGAATTGCGTTTATTAAAATATTTTTTGACCGTCGCGCGGGAAGAGACGATG
Organism: uncultured Oscillibacter sp.; assembly: GCA_905236835.1. Lineage (GTDB taxonomy): Bacteria > Bacillota > Clostridia > Oscillospirales > Oscillospiraceae > Oscillibacter. The sequence continues at coordinate 6,401 of CAJOQY010000037.1, forward strand.
ACAAACGCCGCGAAAGTCCTGCATATCACACAGCCGACGCTGAGCCGACAGATCGCGCGGATGGAGGAAGATCTGGGGACGAAATTATTTTCCCATGACGGACGGAAATTGATTCTGACAAATGACGGTTTACTGCTCCGGCGTCGGGCGGAAGATATTTTGTCTCTGGTGGACAAGACGGAACGGGAATTATCCTGTCATGATGAGAAATTGACGGGGACCATTGTGATCGGACATGGGGAAATCAAAGCCATGGAAGTATTGGCGGATGATCTCGCGCCGTTCAGCCGTGAATATCCGTATGTGAGATTTCACTTTTTCACGGCGACGGCGGATATTGTACGGGAACGCATGGAACGCGGCCTGATTGATATTGGCTTAATGCTGGAGCCGGTTTCGATGGAAAATTACGAATATATCCGCATGAACATCACGGAAAAAAATGTCGTCTGGATGCGTCCTGATGACGAACTTGCGAGATATGACAAAATTAAGCCGGAATATTTAGCCGACAAGCCTTTAATTGTCCCGGTCCGTTACCGGGAATCGACAATTGACTGGCTGGGATCGTATTACCGGGAGGAAAATCTGCGTTTTATCGCGACGCTTCCCGCGATGGGGGCCGTATTAGTATCAAAAGGGCTTGGATATATGATTTCAATCCGGAGCGCGCTTCCATTTTGCGACCCGTCGAAAATTGTGGAAAGACCCATGGCGGGAAAACAGGATTTATCCAGCGTTCTGGCGTGGCGGCGCGGACAGCCGACAAGCCACGCCGTAAAGCGTTTTATAGAATATATCAAACGCTCTTCAAGCATGAAACAATTATGCGAAACAAGCGCTGGACAGGGCGAATGAAATAGAATATATTAATTCGTTCGGCTCTTGGCCTTGGATCGTGATATTTTATCGAATTTTTTAATTATAATATATAATTTAATTATAATATAATATTCCGGACAGCCAAAAAACGCGGCTGTCCGGGATATTTTAATTTTTAATATTATATTTAAATTTTCGGCAAATCTAATAATTTCGCGGCGTTGCCGCCTGTAATCGCGTCCTGTTCGGATTTTGTCAAAGGCAGGGCGCGGATTTTTTGTAATTCCCGCGCCTGATCTCCCCATGGGGAATCCGTGCCGAATAAGATTTTATCCGCGCCGAAACGCCGGATCATACGGATAAATTGTATTTCATCCAGTAATTTTAAATCTTCCCGCGTCTGATAATATCCGTCTCCGTTGGGCGTCATATAACCGAGAGAGAATGACGTGTCCAGATAAACGCCGGTATCAGGGAGAATTTCTTCGACTTGATTCCAATCGCGCCAGCCGCCCATATGGGCAAGGATTAATTTCACCGGTCCGGCGTCCCGTACAGCGTGACAGATCATTTCCGGCGACGCGTGAATGATACCCGGATAGCCGACATCCAATCCGGCGTGAATCAGGACGATTAAATTTAACTCCCCCGCGCGGTTTAAAATCCGGATATATTTCAAATCATCAAAATCCGTATTTTGATAAATCGGGTGTAATTTAACGCCTTTCAAGCCGAGAGCCGCGATCCGGCTTAATTCCGAATGCCAATCGGGAAAATCCGGGTGCATACAGCCGAAGGACAGAACGCCGGACAGATGATGATTTTGATCCAGTCCGATTTGATTTTGTTCCGCCGCGCGCGTATTAATTTTGACGACCTGTCCGGGATTTGTCGCCACGGGCAATATGATAGAATAATCAATCCCGGCTCTTTTCATGGACGCTTTCAGCGCGCCGTTTGTCCCGTCCGTAAATGGCGCGGTATGCGACGCCGATTGCAGTTTGTCCACGGCGTTTTTCGCGATTTTATCCGGGAATGTGTGCGTATGAATATCAATTATCATAATATATTAAAATTTATATTAAAAATTATTATATATAATCCGTTTGCGTTCCCCTTCTCTTTTTTAAGAGAAGGGGACAGGGTGTGAGGTTTGGCGTATCCCGGCGGTTTTTATTCCGGATCGCCCAGCGCCTGACTTTGCCGGACCGTGACTTTCTCCTCATAGCAAGAGAACGCGTCGTTGATCAAGTTTTTATCCGGCTTGGGCGTGAACAGACTGACCACCGGAACCAGAATCAATCCGGCGATCATGCAGAACGCGCCGGCGTTGATCGGGGATTGCAATAATGCCGGGAAAGCGGAACGGACGAAGATATTCGCCAGCATGACGGCTGTTGAGAATATAAAACTGACCCAGCAGGCGATTTTGGTTGTCCCGCGCCAGTAAAGACCGTACAGGAAAGGCGCCAGAAACGCGCCCGCCAGCGCGCCCCAGCTTACGCCCATCAATTGCGCGATAAACGTGACGTTGGATTTATATTGTATCACGGCCAGTACAACGGAAATCGCGATAAAGACGACAATCAAGCCGCGCATGATTTTGACCTGCTGTTTTTCGTCCATGTTTTTGATAAAATTATCTTTTAAGAAATCCAGCGTCAGTGTGGAACTGGAAGTTAATACCAGAGAAGAAAGCGTGGACATGGACGCCGACAAGACTAATATTACAACGACGGCAATTAAAATATCAGGCAGTCCGGACAACATCGCGGGAACAATCGCGTCATAGCCGCCGACGGGAACGCCGTTTTCGTTTAATTCGATTATATTCGAGAACAATCTTCCGAAGCCGCCCAAGAAATAGCATCCGCCGGCGACGATAAAGGCGAACGCGGTTGAAATCACGGTGCCTTTGTATACGGCGCCCTCGCTTTTAATCGCGTAAAATTTCTGTACCATCTGGGGCAGTCCCCATGTGCCGAGAGAAGTTAATATCACGACGCCCAATAAATTCACCGGATCGGGGCCAAAGAACGAATTGAACACGCCCGGAGAATTCGACACGGCGGGATCGCTGATTTGGGATAATCCGTCCAGCGCGGCCAGAAACCCGCCCTGACTTTTCAATACGGCGGCAATGACGGCGATAATGCCGAAAATCATGATAATGCCCTGTATAAAATCATTAATCGCCGTCGCCATATATCCCCCGGCGATGACATAAACGCCGGTTAAAATCGCCATGACAATCACGCAGACGGAATAATCTATATGAAACGCCATCCCGAACAGGCGGCTCAGGCCGTTATATAAGCTCGCCGTGTATGGAATTAAAAATATAAATATAATCACGGACGCGGCGATTTTCAGCGCGTGGGAGTCAAATCTTTTGCCGAAGTATTCCGGCATGGTCGCGCTGTTGAGATGCTGGGTCTGAATCCGGGTCCGGCGTCCGAGTACGGCCCACGCCAGAAGCGAACCCAAAAGCGCGTTGCCGATGCCCGCCCAAGTCGCGGCGATGCCGTAACGCCAGCCGAACTGTCCGGCGTAGCCCACGAATACCACAGCGGAGAAATACGAAGTCCCGTAGGCGAACGCGGTCAGCCACGGCCCGACGGAACGTCCGCCCAATACAAAGCCGTCCACATCAGTGGCGTTCCGGCGGCAGTAAAGGCCAATCCCCACCATGACGCCAAAAAAGACAACCAACATCACGATTTTCAGAACCATAAGAAATCAATCCTTTCTTTTTCTAATAGCTTTAATTATTTAAACCTTTAACGCTTTAAACCTTTGTCGCGAAAGCGATTGTCAATATAACACAGTCCGGATAAAATGTCAAGACCCTTTCCCGAAAAATTTTTTATCCCGTATGCGTAAAACGATCATGGAAAGATTGCGCAATCCCCGCCGATGATTTCTTGACGAATGCCGGATCGAAATTTTGTCGAAAAAGAACTTGTAAAAATCTGTGGCATGATATATAATAAATTTTAATTTTTTATGAAGGGAGGGAACGAATTGAACGGAGAAGTAGGCGGTCTTTTGTCCGGGACGGAGCCAAGAATTATGCTTGCGATTACCTGTATGATTTTGTCCGCGTCTTTGGTGATCCGCGTGTTTGTAATCCCGTATTTTACGGTCATTCCGGGACGGTTTCAATTATTATTGGAACAAATGGTTCACGGAGTCGATCACGCGGCGGAAGCGGTACGGGGAATCGCGGGCGTAATACCGGCGGCGCGGCGCGGATTGAAAAACGCGTGGAAAAAAATATCCGCGTTTTGTTCCGCGCGCGGACGGGAACTGGCGGTCTGGCTGGGAACGGCGGCTGTTTTGCTGATTTTATCCACGCTGGTCCCGTCGTCCCATTCCCATCAGGACGTACAGACCGCCATGCGGGACGCGGTTTTGCATGATACGAACCAAATCAGCCTGTTCGGACTCAAACAGGTGAATCCGGCTTTGATCGCCGCCATGACCGTGACGGGAATTTTATTGGCGACAGCTTTATTAATCCGGGTTTTTCTGATCCCCAATATGAAAGTCGTCCCCGGAAAAGCGCAGTTAATTTTAGAACAAATCGTGGACCTGCTGGACGGTTTGTCAAAAAGCCGGGGTAAAATCAAATTTATTGGCGCGTATGTGTTCGCGGCGGGCGTGTATATTTTTACAGGCACGCTGTTTGAACTGCTTGGCTTGCAGGCCGTATCATCCGGCGGCGCGTCCGTGACATTGCCCGCGCCTTTGAGCGATGTCAACGCGGCGATTTGCATGGGCTGTCTGAGCTATCTTGTCATTGTCGCGGGCGGCGTTCGTCACGCGGGGGCGCATGGGTTCAAAGCGGCTTTGAAAGAATTTTCACTGCCGATTTCCATGAGTTTCAGATTATTCGGCGCGCTGTTAAGCGGCCTTTTGGTGACGGATCTGGTTTATCATTACGCCGCCCTGCGTTACGGCGTCCCGGTTATCATCGGCGTGATATTTACCCTGCTTCACGCCATTGTGCAAACGTATGTATTAACCATGCTGGTAGGCATGTATTACGAGGAAGTCACGGAGACGGAGAAAAAATAAATTTATTTTAATTATAATTTATAAATTTATATAAATTATAAAGCAAGAAATAATAATATTATTATTAAACGGGGGAAATCAAACTATGAACCGCAAATGCAGAAAGACATTCGCCCTGCTCCTGCTGGCCATGCTGGTATCCGCGCTCTTGGCGATACCCGCTTTCGCCGCCGCCGACGCTGATACGGATACGGACGGCGAAGTCGTATACAGCGCCGCCGC
>CAJOQY010000038.1 GCA_905236835.1 uncultured Oscillibacter sp.
CCCAAATCCGGACATGGGTTCTCGATCCGGACGATGTATCCGCGAATCAGGCCGCTTTCGCTTATCTCGCTTATACAAAAAACCATACGCCTGTCAAAAACCAATTAAACGATCTGGACTTTAATTTCTGGATTCCGGGAACGATTCAATATTTATCCCGCGCGGACTGGGAAAACACGTTCCCCCGGACTTATATTTATCTCGGCGTATCACCCGGTATGGCCCAAATCATGCGAAATGATCTCTATACGCCGAAATCCACCGGCTCCGACATCTCTTTTGGCGTCAATCACGGATTAAAATTAGCGGATTTAAAAAATATCTCCGATCCGAATGACCCCAGATGGGCGTTCCTGTCCGAGCAGATTACATTGGAAGAGTCTTTGCTGCAATCCGGTTTCGGCGGCGCGCCCCAAAACATGGCGTCCATATCCGCTCCCGCTGTCTCTTTCTCCGACGGCCCGAACGGCATCGCGTCACAGCCCTTGGGATACGCCGCGAATAATAATAATAATAATTCCGACCCCTGCGCCGTTCAGCCGGATGATCCGAACGGAAGTTATCAGGCGGGCGTTCTGCCCTGCGCCTGTGTAATCGCCCAGACGTTTAATCAAATACTTGCCGAAAAAATCGGACGCGTCATGGGCAATTATTCGCTTTGGGCGAATATTTCAATCTGGCGGGGCGTGATAACAAATCTGCACCGGACGCCTTATAATGCCCGCAATTACGACAGTTATTCCGAGGATCCGGTTTTATCCGCCCTGCAGGCCTCGGCGACGGTCCGGGGCGCGCGGGAATACGGCCTGATCGCCGCGCCGGGAAATTTATTCTTTCAGGACAGTCAGGCCGACCGGCTTGGCGCCGCCGTATTCATGACGGAACAGAAAGCCCGTGAATGTGAACTGCGATCCGCGCAAGCGTGTTTTGAGGACGCCGACGCGCTGGGCGTCGTGACATCCTCCTGCCGCGCCGGGGTTTATACCGTCAACGCGCATCCGAATTTAATCCGGAATATTGTCCGGGGCGAATGGGGATTCCGCGGTCTGATCGCCGAAAGCGATATGATTTCGGATCCAACATACGCCACGCTCAAAGAAGCCGTATTAAACGGCGTCACTATGACAGGCATTTCCGGCGAAAACGAAATCGACGCCGTATCCGCTTATTACGATTACTGGACGGTCAATCATATTCAAAAAGACCCGGATTTAACAGCCGCTTTAAAGCAAGCCATGTTCTGGCGCGCTTACGCGCTGGCCAATTCCAACGCCATGGACGGTGAAATCTCCCATACCCGGCTGAGTATCGCTCCCGCGTGGTATGATTATATCTTATGGGGCTTTATCCTGCTTTTCGCGTTCCTGACGCTGTTTAATATTATCCAATACGCGAACGCCGCGCGAAAGCCCATTGACGCGCCTGTCCGCCGCCGGATTCCATCCGCCGGACTGCGGGATATAGTGATTACCGCTTTATTCGCTGGAGCCGCCATCGCCGCCTGTCTGATACGCTTTCAGACAAACGCGGATATTTATCATGATATTTATCATATAAATTCTGATTTGATTCCCGTCATTCCACTCGCGGCGGCGGCGGTCCTGTGCGTCATCCGCGTTCCCGCGAACTGGAACAGTCGGCCCGGATTCAGCGATTTGATCCCGGTTCTGATTTCCATATCCCTGTCCGTTTCTTTGTCCATGCTGACGCGGACGCATATTCAGACGCTGGCCGCGCTGTCGCGTTTCACAGACAATCCGGGCATATTCGCGCGTCTTGATATAACCGCGCTGGCCGCTTTGGGATTCTGCGCCGCCGCCGCGTTGTTCGCCATGATCTCAGGATTCCGGGACGTTACGCAGGATATATAATTTATATTTTGATTATATTTTTCATGATTATAATCATATCATAATCATATCATGAGAGGGGCGCTGTCTGTGAAACTGATGGTAATTGACGGCAACAGCCTTGTCAACCGGTCTTTCTATGGCATCCGTGATCTGACCAATCGCGAAGGGCTGCATACAAACGCGATATTCGGCTTTTTGACGACTTTACAGCGTTTGCAATCCGAAGAATCTCCGGACGCCGTTTGCGTCGCGTTCGATGTCCACGCGCCGACATTCCGCCATCAGGCCGATCAGGATTATAAAGCCACACGAAAACCCATGCCGGAAGAGTTACAAACGCAAATGCCCGTTGTCAAACAGGTTCTCGACGCGTTGAACATCCCGCGTTATGAACTCCCCGGCTGGGAGGCCGATGATTTGCTTGGGACAATCTCGCGCAAATGCGAAGCCGCCGGGTGGGAATGCGTTCTCGTTACCGGCGACAAAGACAGTCTGCAATTAATTACAAATTACACGCGCGTAAAATTAATCTCCACCCGCATGGGCCGCACGGTCAGCGATGATATGACGCCGGAATCTTTTCGGGAAAAATACGGATTTGATCCGATTCACATGATTGATTTAAAATCCCTCATGGGCGACGCGTCCGACAATATTTCCGGCGTCCCCGGAATCGGTGAGAAAACCGCTATGAGATTGATACAATCTTATCAAAGCATTGATAAAATTTATCAGGATTTGCCGAATCTCAACGAAAAACCGGGCGTGATAAAAAAACTCACAGCAGGCGAACAGAACGCCCGTCACTCGTACTGGCTGGCGAAAATCGTCACAGACGCGCCGTTAAATTTTCGTCCGGAGGAAAATCTATGCCAATCACCCGGGCCGGACGCGTATCCGCTTTTTATGAAACTTGAATTTTCAAAATTAATCGACAGGTTTCATTTAAAGCCATCCGGCGAAATCAATCAAATACAAAACAAGCCGGAAAATAATATATTATCCGATTCACAGGACGCGAAAACGGGCGTCCGCGTGACGCGGGATTTGAAAGATATAAAATCCGTGATTCAGGCGGCGCGCGACTGGCGCGAAAGCGGCGGAATTTTATATATCCGGACAGATGAAGATTTCAAATATATAATTTTATATAACGGCGCGATCGCTTACGCGCTGGATCCATCCTGTTTTGAGAATCATTCCGGGGATTATCAAAACGCGTTGAATATTTTATTCGCGCCGGATATTCCCAAAGCCGGGCATAATATCAAAAATTTACAGCGCGTTTTATTATCGCGAAAGATTCAATCCGGCGGCTGGGTATTCGATTCCGAACTTGCCGCGTATTTGCTTGACGCCACTTCCGGACAATATGATCTTGACCGGCTTTGTATGCGTTACGGCAATTTCCAGATTCAGCGGGCGTTTGATTCCAATCCCGCGAAATCATGGGAAGGCGAACAGATTTCTTTATCCGATCTGCCAAATTTTCAAGATTTCAATTCAAATCCGGAAAAACATGATAAAGAAAAGCATATCGCCGATCTGTCCGCCGAGGCCGCCGCCGTCGCGTATTTGAAAAATATCTTTGAGCCGGAATTAAAAAATAAAAATCTTTGGGATTTATATCAATCCGCCGAACTGCCTTTATGTGGGATTCTGGCCGAAATGGAAGAAACCGGCTGTCTGATTGATCGTCAGGCGTTATTGTCTTTCGGCGATATGCTGTCGGATAAAATCGCGCGGCAAGAAGAAAAAATTTATGATCTCGCCGGTGAAAAATTTAATATTAACTCCCCCAAGCAATTAGGCGTGATTTTATTTGAAAATTTATCTCTTCCGCACGGGAAAAAGACAAAAACCGGCTGGTCCACGAATATTGACGTATTAGAAAATCTCCGGGATCATCCGATTGTCGACGCGATATTAAATTACCGGCAATATACGAAATTAAAATCCACTTACGCCGACGGATTATTAAAATCCATTGGCCAAGACGGGCGGATTCACACGTCATTTCAAATGACGGCGACAGCGACCGGGCGTTTAAGTTCGACAGAACCGAATTTACAGAATATTCCCACGCGCACGGATTTGGGAAGCGAAATCCGTAAAATGTTCATACCCGCTCCGGGAAAAATTTTCATCGACGCGGATTACTCGCAAATCGAACTGCGTATTCTGGCGCATATGTCCGGGGATGACGCTATGTGTCAGGCGTTTACACAGGGGCATGACGTGCATACGGAGACAGCCGCGCGGGTATTTCATGTCACGCCGGAAGAAGTCACGGGCGAAATGCGCCGGAGCGCGAAAGCGGTTAATTTTGGCATCGTATACGGCATATCCGCGTTTTCGCTGTCGCAGGATATTGGCGTCAGCGTCGCGGACGCCAAAAATTATATCGACGCTTATTTCGAGACCTTCCCCGGCGTGCGGCGTTATATGGATCATGTGATTCAACAGGCGAAAGAAACCGGTTATGTCGAGACGCTGTTTCATCGCCGCCGGGAACTGCCGGAATTAAAATCATCTAAATTTACCCTGCGATCTTTCGGGGAGCGGGTGGCGTTGAATATGCCGATCCAAGGCACGGCGGCGGATATTATGAAACTCGCTATGATCGCCGTATGGCGTAGATTAAAACGCGAATGTCCGGAGGCGCGTCTGGTTCTTCAGATTCATGACGAGTTGATCGTCGAATGTCCGGAGGAACAGCGCGAACAGGCGGCGAAAATCCTGCGGGAAGAGATGGAAGGCGTGATTTCCCTGTCCGTGCCGTTGTCAGCCGACGCGCATTGGGGATATAACTGGCTGGAAGCGAAGGGATAAATAAAATATAATTATATATTTATATCACGAGGAAAGGTGGCGGCTGTTATCGTGAATCAAACGCGGGCGCGGATCGTATCCATGAACGCGGATTATCTGGACGAAGTGGCGGCGCTGGAACGGATTTGTTTCACGGACCCATGGTCAAAAAATCTGTTTGTGGAAGAGTTAAAAAATGATTTATGCGCCGGATTGGCCGCTTTGAACGAGCGGGATCAAGTCATTGGCTACGCGTTCCTGCGCGTGGTTCTGGATGAGGGATCTATTGATAATATCGCCGTACATCCGGATTACCGCCGTCAGGGAATCGCGGATAAAATGATACGGGTATTTATCAATTTCGCGCGGGCGAATCATCTGGCGTTTTTGACATTGGAAGTTCGGGCGTCGAATTATGACGCTATCGCGTTTTATGGAACTCACGGTTTCCGCGGCATGGGACGGCGTAAAAATTATTATGAATATCCCACGGAGGACGCGATTATTATGACGCTGTATTTGAACGGCGAAAAATAAAAATATATCATAAATATATAATATAAATATATATTTTTATTATATATTATCAGAAAGGAAATATCAAAAATTACATGAATTTAGAATTCAAATCACCATCGGAACAGGATTTAAAAACAGCGTATGAACGAGATTTGAAAATTTCTTTCCCGCCAAGCGAATTAAAGGCATTATGTCATATTATAGCCGCGCGGGACGCCGGAAAATATCAGCCGTGGTGTTTATATGATGATAATATTTTAATCGGCGAGTGTTTTTTATGGTCCGGGAATCCGGGTTTCGTCTTGCTGGATTATTTATGCGTCACGCCGGACCGCCGGAATGACGGATTGGGCGGCGTGATGTTATCGCGTATGCGGGAAAAACTGCCGGATGATATTATATTATGCGAAACGGAAACGCCGACGCACGCCGACGATCCGGAGATGGCCAAGCGCCGCGTGGGATTTTATCGGCGGCATGGCGCGAAGCTGTCCGGCTTTGAAGCCGAGATTGTCGGGGTACGGTATCAAATATTATATTGGTCCCCGGGTGATAAAATTATACAGGATAATATAATTTTAAAAGAATATATGGCTTTATATCAAAACGCGCTCACGCCGGAAACATACCGGCGTTACTGCCGGATTCCGAGAAATCCGGATTCGCTGTCTTCTGAGGCCGTTTCCATGGGAATAAAATAATTATTATTTTATATGCGCGCTGAATGATATAAAAATTTTAAAAAGAAATATTAAAAGAAGGCTTTTTTGTGAAAATTCTGGGGATTGAGAGTTCCTGTGACGAGACGGCGGTTTCCATTGTGGAGGACGGACGCCGGATATTATCAAATCCAGTCGCCTCACAGATCAATCTGCACGCGCTTTATGGCGGCGTGGTGCCGGAAATCGCGTCCCGCGCCCATGTGGAAGCAATCGCGGGATTGACGGAACAGGCGTTGAAAGACGCGGGTTGCCAACGCGATGAAATAGACGCCGTCGCCGTCACTTACGCGCCGGGATTGATCGGCGCGTTATTAACGGGATTGAGTTTCGCGAAATCCCTCGCGTTCGCTTTAAAAATTGATTTGATTCCCGTGCATCATATCAAGGGGCATATCGCCGCGAATTATCTGGCGTTTCCGGATTTGAAGCCGCCGTTTCTGGCGCTGGCCATATCCGGCGGCAATACGATGATAATTGATGTGGAAGATTATACCCGCATGAAAATCTTAGGCGCGACGCGGGATGACGCCGCCGGGGAGTGTTTCGACAAAGCCGCGCGGGTTCTGGGACTGCCTTATCCCGGCGGGAAACCCATGGACGATCTGGCGAAACAATCACGGGGCGGCGTATATAAACTGCCGCTGGCGCGCGTAACCGACGCGCCGCTTGACATGAGTTTTTCGGGTTTAAAAACGGCTGTGGTCAATATCGCCCATCACGCCGCGCAGACAGGAGAAGATTTAGACCGCGCCGCGCTTGCCCGTGATTTTACCCGCGCGGTCAGCGATATGCTGGTCCCGCGCGCGATACAGGCCGCGAAAATCGCCGGACGGGATATGCTCTGCGCCGCCGGGGGCGTGGCGGCGAATTCGATCATTCGGGAAGATCTGCGCCGGGAATGCGAAGAAAATAAAATTCAATTATATCTTCCGCCGCTGAATTTATGCGGCGACAACGGCGCGATGATCGCCGCGCAAGGCTATTATGAATATCTGGCCGGGCATACGGCGGGCATGGATTTAAACGCTTTCGCCACGCGTGATCTGGCGTAAAATTTCCGTCATGAGGGCCACGCGGCGAAACGGCGTCATGAGATAAAATCCGTCCGTATAAGGGCTGATTTCCCGCGCCGTCCGGACGGACAAATCCACCGCGATTTGTTCCGATTCCTCCCGGCTTTTGTCTTGATACAGCGTGATAATTTCATCACTGACCCGGATGCCATGTATATTTTGATTTAAAAATACCGCGTTACGATGGCTGACCACCGGAAAAATCCCGCCGAATAAAATCCCGGACAAAACGCGCCGGGCCTGTTTTAAATTTTCCAGCGCTTCCGGGGATAATACCGGCTGTGTGAAAAATCCAATCATGCCGCTGTTTTCTTTTCTCCGCGCCCGTTCCAGTTCTTTGTCGAAATAACGGGCGTTGATATTTAACGCGCCGAATATTTGAAAGGGCTTTTGAAATATATTTTCATTCATTTGACGGGTAAATTCCGCCAGTTGATAAGACTGGAACTGAAACACCGGCTTGATATTTTCCCGTTCTTCCGGCGGGATCGGATCGCCCGTGACAAGTAATACCTGATGGACATTTTCCATGGCGAGTCCCAGCAAAGACGCCTGTAACGCGTTTCGATTCCGGTCCCGGCAGGTGATATGCGGCAGAGTTTCGATCTGATAATCCCGTTTGATTTTCGCCGCCAGCATACAGCTGTCAGCGCGGGGGCGTCCCATGGGGGAATCGGCGATTGTAATCATATCCGCCCCGGCGTTTTTCAAAGCCTGTACGCTTTCCAGAAAAAACGCCCCGTCGTCATTGAATGGCGGATCCAGTTCCACGGCAATTCTTTTTTTCATCCCAATATCTCCTTGGCGATTTCAACCGACGCTTTCGCGTCTTTCGCGTAATAATCCGCGCCCATCTTGCGCGCGTATTCCGGCGTTACCACCGCGCCGCCGACCCAGACCGTCGGCGGATTTTTTAATTTTTTTAATTGCTTGATCGTCTCTTCCATGGCGGGCAATGTCGTTGTCATCAAAGCCGACAGGCCGATTAATTTTATATCACGCTCAACAGCCGTCCGGACAATCACTTCCGGCGGTACATCACGGCCAAGATCCATCACGTTATAGCCGTAATTTTCCAATACGGTTTTGACGATATTTTTGCCTATGTCATGAATATCGCCTTTGACCGTGGCGACGATTAAAGCGCCTTTCTTGACCGGCGCGCCGCCTTTTTCCGCCAGAGAATTTCTCAGGACCTCAAACACCGCCTGCGCCGCCTGCGCCGCGCTGAGTAATTGCGGCAAAAACACGCGTCCCTGTCCGTATCC
>CAJOQY010000039.1 GCA_905236835.1 uncultured Oscillibacter sp.
CGATACGGACAGCGCAATCACGGCGCACAGCAAAATAAAAATATGTATCACGCGCGATTTCATGAAAAATTCCCCCTTGTGTATAACGGATATTTCCGCGATATGGCGTATTATATCAAAAGCGTTTCCCATACGCAAGCATAAAAATGAACCTCATCCCCTGTCCCCTTCCCCTTATAAGGGGAAGGGGAACGCGGAGTGAAGAAATCCCCCGATTGCGTTCCCCCCTCTCCTTTTTAGGAGAGGGGGGACAGGGGGGTGAGGTTCTGATTGCGAGAAAGAATAAAAGAGAGGGGGGACAGGGGGGTGAGGTTTTGATTGCGAAAAAAATAAAAGAGAGAGGGGAGAGCGGTTCTGTCAAATGAATCCCGCGCGCGTGTGATTTTTACTTGCCATATCCGGGCGAATGTTATATAATCAAAAATATAATATCCGATACGGGGAACAAGGAGGAAATCCCTCATGGGCATGACGCAGACGCAAAAAATTTTGGCGAGACACGCGGGACTGGATGAAGTCCGCGCCGGACAGTTGATTCAGGCGAAATTGGATCTGGTTCTGGGCAATGATATTACCACGCCGGTGGCGATCAACGAGTTTGAGGCGTCGGGATTTGATTCTGTATTCGACAAAGACAAAATCGCGCTTGTAATGGATCATTTCGTGCCGAATAAAGATATAAAAGCGGCGACGCAGTGCAAGCAGTGCCGCGTATTCGCGCGGAAATTTGATATTCGTCATTATTATGACGTGGGGACGATGGGCATTGAACACGCGCTGCTGCCCGAACAGGGATTGGCCGCGCCCGGAGATTGTATTATTGGCGCGGATTCCCATACCTGCACTTATGGCGCGCTGGGCGCGTTCTCAACCGGCGTCGGCTCCACGGATATGGGCGCGGCGATGGCCACCGGCGAGACGTGGTTCAAAGTCCCCGCCGCGATCCGCGTGAATTTAACCGGCAAATTAAAGCCGTTTGTGTCCGGAAAAGATGTGATTTTGACGCTGATTGGCATGATTGGCGTGGACGGCGCGCGTTATGAATCGCTGGAATTCACCGGTCCGGGCGTGGCGGAATTGAGTATTTATGACAGGCTGACAATTTCCAATATGGCGATTGAGGCCGGGGCGAAAAACGGCATCTGGCCCGTTGATGATATTACGCGCGAATATGTCAAAGACCGCGTCAAACGGGAATGGACGGCGTATGAGGCGGACGACGACGCCGAATATGAACGCGTGATTGAAATCAATCTTGATGATATAGATTGCACCGTGTCTTATCCGCATTTGCCGGAGAACGCGCGCGGCGCCCGCGAGGGGAAAAATATTAAAATCGATCAGATTGTGATTGGCTCCTGCACGAACGGACAGCTTCCGGATTTAAAGGCGGCGGCGGAGATATTCAAAGGCCGTCATTTGGCTCCGGGCGTCCGCGGGATTATTATCCCCGCCACGCCGACGGTATACCGCGAGGCGATGAAACAGGGCTTGTTTGATATATTCATGGACGCGGGCTGTATTATCTCCACGCCGACCTGCGGGCCGTGTCTGGGCGGCTATATGGGGATTTTGGCGTCCGGTGAGAAATGCGTATCGAGTACGAACCGCAATTTCGTTGGCCGCATGGGGGCCATTGACAGTGAAATTTATCTGGCGTCCCCGGCGACCGCCGCCGCGTCCGGCGTCATGGGACATATCGCCCACCCCGCCGATTTATAATTTATTTATTTTATTTATAATATAATTTTATAATATAATTTTATAATATTATTATTTATTTTATTTTTATTTTATTCCGGACGGAGGTTTTTTGATAATATGAACGCGAAGGGAATCGTGAATAAATACGGCGATCATGTTGACACGGATGTGATTATCCCGGCCAGATACTTGGCGACGCAGGACCCGAAAGAACTCGCCGCGCACTGCATGGAAGATATTGACAAAGATTTTGTGAATCAGGTTCAGACGGGTGATATTATTACCGCCGGGGCGAATTTCGGCTGCGGATCGTCCCGCGAACACGCGCCAATCGCGATTAAAGCCGCCGGGGTATCCTGCGTCATCGCCGCCAGTTTCGCCCGGATTTTTTATCGCAACGCGATTAATATCGGCCTGCCGATTTTGGAATGCCCCGCCGCGTCCGCCGCGATTGAGTCCGGCGATGTCGTATCCGTGGATTTTGACACGGGCATGATCACGGACGAGACAAAAAATCAAAGCTGGCAGTCGGAGCCGTTCCCGGATTTTATCAAAGACATGATTACACAGGGCGGTTTAATGGCGGCGTTAAAAGCGCGGCGGGACCGGCGCAAAAAAATCGCCGTGATTAAAGGCGACGGAATCGGCCCTGAAATCGTCGGCGAGGCGATCGCGGTATTAAACGCCGTGGCCGAGCGTTTCGGACTTGATTTTATATACGAAGACGCCCCCATGGGCGGCAACGCGATTGACGCTTACGGCGTGCCGCTGCCGCAAAAAAGCCTCGAGACCTGTTTAAATTCCGACAGCGTATTATTAGGCGCCGTGGGCGGCCCGCAATGGGACGATCAGCCGCCGGAAAACCGTCCGGAACGCGGATTGTTAAAGCTCCGGGAAGCCATGGGATTATATACCAATATCCGGCCCGCGAAAGTATTTCCGGAACTTGCCGCCGCGTGTCCGTTGCGGGAGGATATAGCCGCGAAAGGGATTGATTTTGTCGTCGTGCGCGAATTAATCGGCGGCGCGTATTTCGGAAAGCATATCACGGAAGAGGTCAACGGCGAGACGCGCGCGATGGATGAAATGGCATATTCAGAGCATGAAATCCGCCGGATCGCCCGCGTCGCGTTCGATATGGCCCGCCAACGCTGGGGACGCGTCACAAGCGTCGACAAAGCGAATGTTTTATCAACTTCCAGATTATGGCGCAAAATCGTCAACGAAATCGCCGCCGAGTATCCGGATATAGAATTATTGCATATGTACGTTGACAACGCCGCTATGCAGATGGTCCGCGATCCGAGCCAGTTCTGCGTGCTGGTCACGGAGAATTTATTCGGCGATATTTTATCCGACGAGGCCAGCCAGATTACAGGGTCTATCGGCATGATTCCCTCCTGCAGTCTGGGCGACGGTACGCGCGGATTATACGAACCCATTCACGGCTCCGCGCCTGACATCGCCGGACAGGATAAAGCCAATCCGATTGCCACCATTCTTTCCGCCGCCATGATGTTAAGATATAGTTTTCACATGAACGACGCGGCGGACTGCGTGGAAAACGCCGTGGAAGCCGTCTTGCGGGAAGGCTATCGCACGGGCGACATCGCGCGTCCCGGTGAGAAAATTATCGGCTGTGTGGAGATGGGTGAACGTATCCGCGAGAAAATCGCCGGAACGGACGCGTAAAATTAAAATAAAAATAAAAATATGGCGCGTCCGGGGTAAGATATAAATTTATCAGATATTTAAACGTCAAATAAATCGGCGTGTGTCCCGGTACGCATGAGGAGATGAAACAACTCGTTATCGTTGACTTTATAAATTAAAAGCCAATCCGGTTGAATATGACATTCCCGATAACCAGACCATTTTCCTGTCAAGGAATGATCACGGTTCGATTCGGGAAGCGGACGCCTTTCCGCCAGATTGTTCACGATTTTTTCCAAAAGCGTAACATCACGCCCGCGCCGGACAGCGCGTTTTAAATCACGCTTGAAATGATTTGACAATACAATTTCAAGCATCGTTCAATACCTCATTCATCGCGTCCCGAAAAGTCGCGTAACGCTTGTATTTCACCGGATTCCGGAGCATTTCTTCTCCTTCTTCCAGCGCGGCGATAGTTTCCGCGTTGAATATATCGCCGGATACGTTGTCAGACGCCTGAATCGCAAAGGGGATTCTCCGTTCCCGGACGACGGCGCGGGCGAAAATATTAAACGCCGTCGTCGCGTTCATGCCGAAATCCGCGCAAAGCGCGTCAAATTGTCGCTTCAGATTTTCATCCATTCGGACGCTGAAAGTAGTTTGCGCCATAAAAAACGCCTCCTTTTTCAACAGCATAACCGATTTCAACGGAAAAAGCAAGCGTATCCGCGAGAAAATCGCCGGAACGGACGCGTAAAATTAAAATATCTCCAAGCAATCACGGAATGATAAATAAATAAAGCGGCGCGGACGCTGAAAACCGGCGTCCGCGCTGTCGTATGCGTAAACTTTTCGGCATATTTTTCTTATGCGCCGCATAGCATACGGCGGTGATATTTGATGAAAACGAGACGGCTGATGGTATTAGGCGC
>CAJOQY010000040.1 GCA_905236835.1 uncultured Oscillibacter sp.
CTGATTTTTGAGATTTTCTCAAGTTTTTTCATACGCAAAAACCAGCCGACAGCGGCGACGGTCCACGCCAGCGCGGAGACAATGTGCATGATGATTACAACC
Source organism: uncultured Oscillibacter sp. (assembly GCA_905236835.1). Lineage (GTDB taxonomy): Bacteria > Bacillota > Clostridia > Oscillospirales > Oscillospiraceae > Oscillibacter. The sequence goes on from CAJOQY010000040.1 coordinate 103, forward strand.
CGATCCCGCTGTCCGTATACGAAATCCAGCGCCAATATCAAATCCCAGACAATCGCGCAGGCGATAAAGCTAAACGTCACGATTTGATTTTTCAGCTTGGAACGATCCGTTTTCATGAAAATTCATATCCTTTCGCGTCTATTATTTTATTTTTATATATTTTTTAATTATTTTTTATAAAGGGGGAAGTGTCATGACAGAGGCCGTCAAGACGCTGAAACAGTGGGTGGACGAGTCCAGCCGGATTGTGTTTTTCGGCGGCGCGGGCGTGTCCACGGAATCCGGCATCCCGGATTTCCGCAGTACCGACGGATTATATCATCAGAATTGGGCGTATCCGCCGGAGACTATTTTAAGCCATACGTTCTATGAAAGCAAGCCCGAAGAATTTTTTAAATTTTATCGGGAGAAATTGCTGATTTCCGGCGTACAGCCCAACGCCGCGCATAAAAAACTGGCCGAATGGGAAAAAGCCGGAAAATTAACGGCTGTCGTCACGCAGAATATCGACGGACTGCATCAGGCCGCCGGAAGCAAGAATGTTCTGGAATTACACGGCAGCGTCCACCGGAATTACTGCGAACGGTGCGGAAAATTTTATGATTTTGATTTCATGCGGAACAGTACGGGCGTCCCGCGCTGTGAGTGCGGCGGGAGAATCAAGCCGGATGTGGTCTTATACGAAGAAGGATTAGATTCCCGGATTTTAAATGAATCCGTCAACGCGATTGCCAACGCGGATTTATTAATCATCGGCGGCACTTCTCTGAACGTCTATCCCGCCGCCGGATTGATTAATTATTATCGCGGAAACCGTCTGGTTTTAATCAACAAGTCATCCGTGTCGCGGTCTTTGCCGGATAATCTGACCATTTCCGAGCCGATAGGCGAGGTTCTGGGGCAGTTATAAAAATTATAAATCCTTCTTATACAGGCGCGAAATATCAAATCATACGCCCGCGGGCCGTTGTGACGGATGGAATCACGACAGCCCGCGGGCGCTTGAGATAATTTTATCAGGACAGCCGGATTTATCCCCCGAACGTCTCAACGCTGACAATTTCGCCGTTTCGGGTGGTAATCACGGTCCGTTTTCCGTTTTCTTCCGTAATGGTGATTTCCCCTGTATGATTTTTCGCCGACCGCCATTCCGACAGGATTTCCGGCGCGTCCGACAGGCTTCCCCATCGGGCCGCCTGTGACGGGGAAAATCCGAGAAAAAACGGAATCAGCATCCAGCACAGGCCGATCAATGCCAATATCATGAAAAGGGGATACAGGCGCGAGCCTTTCATGGTGATGTCCTCCGACGCGGAAATCATCGCCCCGTCCCATGCCGGGAAAAGGCCACGGCATATAGTATTCCCTGATTTGTCCCAATAGCCCTGTTATTTCCAAAATCGGCGGCGTCCATTTTATGGCATTGGCGGCATTTTATGGCATATAAAATTTTATAACATAAAATCCGTGAGAATCGGCAGATCCACAACCGGGATTCTCCGGCGCATGGCATATTCAATCGTGCCGCTGGTGCCGCCGGGCGTCCCGTTGAATACGGCGATCAGCATAGACGCGTGATCAACCATGTAATGATTCCGGCGAACCATGCAGGACGGCGAATAATGGCTGGAAACCATGGTTTGCAGATCGCATGAATCCAATAAAATCCGATAGCGTTTTTGTTGTTCCATCGGCCAGCGGGCGGATTGATCAGGATACGGAATCGCCGCTTCCAGCGTAATGCCGCTGAAATATCCGCGTAGATTTTGCACGCATTCGCAAAAATATAAATCGCAACCCTGAGCCATACCGCAGAGAAAATGCCGGTATCCCGCTTTCCACGCGCTTTCTATAGAATCCGAAATGCGGCGTTTGAGATCCATACAACGGGGATCCTGTTCGTTATAATGCCAAGGCAGTTTGTCAGGCCGGTGTCCGGTAAAACAGCAGGATTCCTGTCTTGCCCGCATGAACATTTCCCCCTTGATTTTATGATTTTATTATTTTTATCTTATTCGGCGTTTTTTC
>CAJOQY010000041.1 GCA_905236835.1 uncultured Oscillibacter sp.
ATCTTAAAACTCAAATCACATAGCAAAAAGAGGCGGTTCATTTTATTCAAAAGAAACAGCCTCCGGAGATAATTCATTTTTCAGACGGTCGCCTAATCGGGGAATATTTTTCTTTTTGGTCTCGCATTCCCAGACAATCAGCACACGCCAGCCTTTCTCTTTTAAGGCCATATAATTTTCCTGATCCCGGCGCATATTTCGATCTAATTTCCGGTTCCAGTAATCGGCGTTTTCTTTCGGGCGGATTTTCGCGTGACGGCAAACCGGACATCCGTGCCAGAAACATCCGTTCACAAAAATGACGGTTTTATATTTTGGCAGTACAATATCCGGCTTTCCCGGCAAATCCCGGCGGTGTAAGCGAAACCGATAACCCATGCCGTGCAATAACTTCCGGACTTTGATTTCCGGCGTCGTGTCCGCGGCGCGTACTTTGGACATAATCAAACTTCGCTCTTGTTTTGTGAATTTATCCGCCATAATTAATAATACCCGCCGCCTTTCCCCCAAGCGAACCCGCCATATTAATTATATTTATAACAATATCATATCATATCACAGATACATAAAATGTCAATGAAAAATTATGAATTCGATTTCAAGTTCTTTCGCGGAGAATTTAGCAAACATGATCAAGCGTTATAAAAAGGCCGCCCAGCCGTTTCCGGCGGGACAGCCCGGTATTAAAATCTCAGCCGTTTTTCTCCGTTTTTCTTACTTTATCCATTTTGAACAGCCGCCGCAGAATGCCCCGTAACGCTTTCGGGGATTTCCATATCACAATATTCATAATATCCGCTATGTCCTCCTGTCCTGATCGCTTTTTATTGCCGGAAAAAACACGCCAGACCGCAGGCAATCAGCAGAAACGCCGTCAAAAACAACAGCAATCCGCCCGGAACGATCACGGCAATGAAAATCCCAAGGCCCAGCGCCGCCGCCAGCAGTCCCAGAAATTTGAATCCGTTTCCGCCGCACGGCATCCCGCCGCGCAACGGGCCGTTTCTTCCGCACATCATCTCCGCCTCCTTCCGCCTGTTTTATATTATTCCGTTGATTCCGAGCGGGTGCGTGTACCTGATATTTTTTCAATATTTCGCGCGTGGCGGAACGCCTGATCCATGCCCGCGCCTGACAACGCTTGACAAATCATATATTTTGATATAATATCAAAAATATTTTGATTGGATTTGTTTTGTTTCGCGATTCAAAACCGGCGTGGAGGGAGATTTTTGGAACAGTATCATATAACCGGCATGAGTTGCGCGGCGTGCGCGGCGCGGATAGAGAAAGCCGTGTCAAAAGCGCCGGGCGTGAAATCCGTAGCGGTGAATTTATTGACCAATTCAATGAGCGTGGAAGGTACGGCGGGCGTATCGGAGATTGTCGCGGCGGTGGAGCGGGCCGGATACGGCGCGTCCCCAAAAGACGGAATATCAAAAAACAATCAGCGTCCGGCGTCTTTGTCCGAACAGGAAGAGGCCTTAAAAGACCGGGAAACGCCCGTATTAAAACGGCGGCTGATTTGTTCTCTGGGTTTTCTCGCGCTTCTAATGTATTTTTCCATGGGTCACATGATGTTTCATTTGCCGTTGCCGGTATTTTTTCATCAAAATCATGTGGCGATGGGACTTGTCCAAATGATTCTGGCCGCTATTGTCATGATTATCAATCAAAAATTTTTCATCAGCGGGTTTAAAAGCCTGTTTCACGGCGCGCCGAATATGGACACGCTGGTGGCGCTGGGTTCGGCGGCGGCGTTTATATACAGCGTTTGCGCGCTGTTCGCCATGACGGACGCGCAAGTTCGGGGCGATATAAACGCCGTCGAATCATGGATGATGGAATTTTATTTCGAGTCGGCGGCGATGATATTGACGTTAATCACGGTGGGAAAAACGCTGGAAGCGCGGTCCAAAGGCCGGACGACGGACGCTTTAAAAAGTTTAATGCGTCTCGCGCCGAAAACGGCTCTTGTCCTCCGGAATGATCACGAAATGGAAATCCCCGTGGAACAGGTGCGAACGGGCGATATATTTCTTGTCAAACCGGGAGAACATATCCCGGTTGACGGAATCATTGAGGAAGGATCGGGCGCGGTTAATGAATCGGCCTTGACGGGCGAGAGTATCCCTGTGGATAAAATTCCCGGCGATCCGGTGTCGGCGGCGACGGTGAATCAATCCGGCTTTTTAAAATGCCGGGCGACGCGCGTCGGGCAAGACACGACGCTTGCGCAAATTATCCGCATGGTACAGGACGCGTCGGCGACAAAAGCGCCAATCGCCAAAATCGCGGACCGCGTATCCGGGATTTTTGTCCCGTCCGTGATTGCCATTGCCATCTTGACAACGGCGATTTGGCTGGCAATCAGCGGCGGCGATATTGGATTCTCACTGGCGCGCGGGATTTCCGTATTAGTCATCAGCTGTCCGTGCGCGCTGGGACTGGCCACGCCGGTGGCGATTATGGTCGGGAGCGGCGTGGGCGCGAAAAACGGGATATTATTTAAAACGGCTGTTTCGCTGGAAGAAGCGGGCAAAACGGAGATCATCGCGCTGGATAAGACCGGAACAATCACCAGAGGCGAACCGCGCGTAACGGACCTGATTCCGGCGAATCATATTATTAATAATAATATAAATAATATAAATAATATAAATAATAATATCACGGCACAGGAATTATTAACCATGGCGGCGGCGCTGGAACAATACAGCGAGCATCCGTTAGCGAAAGCGGTTTTATCCGAGGCGCGGCGGCGTGATATAAACATCCCGGATTTGTCCGATTTTCAGGCGTTCCCCGGAAACGGACTGACGGCGATATTCAATTATAATCATATTCAATATCAATTGCGCGCCGGAAATTTGAATTTTCTGGAAAAATATAAAATCATTATCCCGGATGAAACAAGAATCCAAGCCAATCAATTGGCGGAAGAGGGCAAAACGCCGTTGTTTTTCGCGCGGGATGAAATCTTATTGGGCATGATCGCCGTCGCGGATATTATCAAACCCGACAGTCCGGAAGCGATTCTGGAATTACGAAATCTGGGCGTGCGCGCCGTCATGCTGACGGGCGACAATCAACAAACCGCGCGGGCCATCGGCGTACAGGCGGGCGTCGATGAGATCATCGCGGGCGTTCTCCCGGACGGAAAAGAACAGGCCGTGAAAAATCTGCAAACGCGCGGCAAAACCGCCATGGTCGGCGACGGTATCAACGACGCCCCGGCATTGACCCGCGCCAATACGGGAATCGCAATCGGCGCGGGAACGGATGTCGCGATTGACGCGGCGGATATTGTCCTGATGAAAAACACGCTCGCCGATGTCCCGGCGGCCATTCGATTAAGCCGCGCCGTTCTGCGCAATATTCATCAGAATTTATTCTGGGCGTTTTTCTATAATATCATCGGCATTCCGCTCGCGGCGGGCGTATTTGTCCCGCTTGGACTGACGTTAAATCCCATGTTCGGCGCGGCGGCCATGAGTTTAAGCAGTTTCTGCGTGGTATCCAATGCCCTGCGTTTAAATTTATTCAATATTCATGACGCGTCAAAAGATCATCCGTTACGCGGAAAAAATATAAAATCTTATACAAAATCCGGCGAAACCGCGCCGGAAAATATAAAATCCGCCGCAATCGCGCCGGATTCGCCGGAAAATCTCAAATCCTACGAAATAACGCCGGATTTTCCGGAAAATCAAAAGGAGGAAATTAAAATGGACAAGAAAACCATGAAAATTGAGGGCATGATGTGCGCGCATTGTGAGGCGCGCGTCAAAAAAGCGCTGGAATCGCTGGAACAGGTTGAAAGCGCGGAAGTCAGCCACGAGGCCGGGACCGCCGTTGTCACGCTGAAAACCCCGGCGGACGACGCTGTATTAACAAAAGCCGTGGAAGATCAGGATTATAAAGTCCTGTCCGTGGCGTAATATTATAAAAATAAAAATTATAAAAACAAACCGTCAGGGCGGCAAATTCGCTTCCCTGACGGCTTGTTTTTTATAAAATAAAATCTAAATTTTCACGCGTGATTGAAATATTAAATTATATTAAATTATAATATTATTTCGCGATCACTTTTTTCAGGCGCGCGAAACGGGGCAGGGAATCTTCTTTCGGGAGTTTCGGCTCGCCCTGAATCAGCGGCAAAGCGTAATCAATAAAGCCCTGTTCAATGCCGTTGTGAGCTTTATTAATCCACTCCAGCGGGACTTTCTTTTCCGTGTTGGCGACATCCGTGAGATTTAATAACTCCGGCTTGCAGGTGTATTTTCCGTTTTCACGCGTGCAGGCGAATCCGACCATTTTATCCGTGACGCCCGCGACGGCGTTCTTGACGGCTTCCGCGCCGGACATATAAGATTCCTCAATATCCGTCTCGGACGCCAAATGCGCGCCGCAGCGCTGTAACAGGCTTAACTCAATCCCGCGAACCTTCGCGCCCGTGCGTTCTTTGACGATATTGGCCAGCATCGCCGCTAAGCCGCCCAACTGGGCATGGCCGAATCCGTCCGTCGCGGAGGTTTTCGCCTCAGACACGAAAGAGCCGTCGGCGTAGTGAATGCCTTCAGACACGGCCACCATGCAGTTTTTCTTTTCTTTATAAATCCGATCCACATCTTTCAGGAATTGATCCATATCAAAATCGACTTCCGGGACGTAGATCAAATCCGGTCCCGCGCCTTTGGCGCAAGCCAGCGCGGCGGCGGCGGTCAGCCATCCGGCGTGACGGCCCATGATTTCAATAATACAGACCATGCCGGTATCATATACGCGGGCGTCCTGATAGACTTCCATGCAGGACGTGGCGATATATTTCGCCGCCGACGCGAAGCCGGGGCAGTGATCCGTGCCGTA
>CAJOQY010000042.1 GCA_905236835.1 uncultured Oscillibacter sp.
ACTAAATCCTGAATCGGCGTCGGCGCGCAGTGCGTAATAATATAATCCACGGACCAGTGATTTTTCTCCAGATTTTCCCGCGCTGTTTGATATTCTGTTTCATTGGGCAACTCCTGTTCCCACCATGAGAAATGATTCACCCGGAAATACGCTCCCCGGCGGTTTAAACGCCGGTATTTGATCGCGAACAACGGGTCATCCGGATCTAATACGCCGTCCTGTATATCATGACAGCTGGCCCCGCCCATGGTGAAAAATTTTTTGCCGTCGATCTCGAATACCTGCCCGCGCGTAAGATGCAATACGGATGGCCGGATATATTGCACAATTCCGCCGTGCCATTCGGATTTATCAAATTTTTCCAGCATATCATAATTTTCGTGATTGCCGGTAATAAACAGCGTCGTAAACGGCAGGGAATCCAGCCAGTCCAGATTGTGACGCTGTTCGGCGCTGTCGTTCCATACGCCGCCGAAATCGCCGCAGATGATCATGTAATCTTTTTTCGTGAGATTCTTCCGGCCCGGAAATGTTTTTTTCGAGAATCGGGAAAAATCCCCGTGCGTGTCTCCCGTGATAAAAACAGCCATGTTTCCCCTCCCTTGGCGCCTTTATTGAAAGCAATGTGATTTACATCTTGCCGTCCCCCTGATTTGAAATTAAGACAGGGGGACAGGCGATGAAATTTCCCTTTCGTTTGACATCCGCGATAAATCATGAAATTTTATAAATTTCGCGCGTTTTTCACGTCCCATTCTTTCAGGGGCTTTAATTCCTCATAAAGGCGGATATAACTCATATGACGCGACGGCTGGATTTTCCCGCCCCGCACAGCGTTTAAAACCGCGCAGCCCGCCTCTTTGATATGCGCGCAGCCCGTGAATTTACACTTTCCCAGATACGGCGCGAATTCCGGAAACGTCTCCGGCAGATTTTTTTTCAATGCGAGATTTAATTCCGCCGTGTCAAACGACGAAAATCCGGGCGTGTCCATGATGTCCGCCGCGCCGTCCAATCCGCCGTGTCCGGATAAATTCAGACGGTAAATCTCAATATGCCGCGTCGTATGGCGGCCCCGGCCCAGCGCCGCGCTGATTTCGCCCGTCTGAATCCGCAATCCCGGATCCAGCGCGTTTAATAGACTGGATTTTCCAACGCCCGTATTGCCCGTAAACGCCGAAAATTTGCCTTTTAATAATTCTTTCAATTCCGGGATTCCCTCGCCCGTCACGGCGCTGGCGCGCAGTACCCGAATCGGGGAGTTCAAATAAATATGATATAACTCATTCGCCGGGTCCAGATCATATTTATTTAAAATCAAGACCGCTTCGCAGGATTTCAACGCCGCGACGGAAAGCATTCTGTCAATTAAATATACATCCGTTTTCGGCGCCGCGCCGGACGCGATAATGACAAGCTGATCCAGATTCGCCGCGGCGGGACGGACAAAATCATTTTTGCGCGGCAATATAGATTCTATATAGCCTGTCCCGTCTTTTAATTCCCGGATCACAACCCGATCCCCGACAAGCGGCGTGATTCCGTCTTTCCGGAATTTCCCCCGCGCCCGGCAGGTAATGGATGGAATCGCTTCCCCGGAACGCCCGTCCGCGTCCGGATTGAAATTGAAATCTAAATATACATAATAAAAGCCGCTGAGCGCTTTCCAGATTCTTCCCTCACGCATGGTCAATCCGATTCTTCCCGGATAATATCCGTGCCGATCCAGCTTTCCGGATACCCGTCCTCCCCGGTTTCCGGTTCGTTTTCATTTTCATTTTCTTCGTTAATATTAATATTATTATTATTTCCGGACGCCTCCACGTTTTCCGGCGCGCCGGTTTCCTCCGTGACTTCGTTTTCCTCGGGTTCATCCTCCCGCCCGCTTTGATTTTCCTGATTCTCTTCATCCTCGGCGCGCGTCTCATCTTCCCGCGTGTCCGGCTCCCCGAATGTTTTCAGCGCGTCCAGATTGACTTCCAGTTCCATCGGACTGCTTCCGGGCATGATCGTCACGGTTTGATTGAATACCTCCGCGCGGTCCAGATAGATTTCCAATAACGATTCCCCGGACGCCGTCATTTCCAAACTCTTGAATCCCTCCGTACAGTCCACAAGCGAATTCCAAATCCGTTCGCCGTCCTGCCAGACTTCCAGATACGCCGATTCCCGGTCATCCGGCAGTAAAATTCTCACGTCCCGTTTCTGTTCCGGCGCGACCGGCTCCGGCCCCCGGCTGACTGTAAATACAACTTCCGTGTGTTCCGGAACTTCCGTGTTCACGCCCGGCTCCTGCGCCAATACCGTCCCGAACGGTTCATTATTGTATATAAATTTTGGACTTCCGGGGTTTAAATTCAAATCTTTCAAACGCCGGTTGGCGTCATCCAGCGTCATGTTCACAAAAGAAATCAAAACCACCGTGCGCGGCCCCCGGCTGACAATCAGTTGAATCACGTCGCCTTTATGAATCGTTTCCCCGGCTTTCGGTACGCTTGACACAATCCGTCCCGCCGCGTAATCGTCGCTGTAAACTTTGCTGTCCTCCGGGATTTCGAGCTTTAAATTATATTTCTGGATCAAATCTCTCAGCGTTCTTAATTCCGCCTCCGTCACGGTCTGATTGACCACGTCCGGCATGGTTTCCGTCTCCATGCCGGAACTGACCCAGACGCGGATCACAAGATTATTGCCTTTCCGATACTGTTCCGCCGCCGGATTCTGCCGGATAATCACGCCTTCCGGATATTCCTCGCTGGATTGGCTCCCGGCCTCTATAATCTCAAAAATGCCTTTGACCCCTTCCAGATTTTCCGCCTGTTCGACCGTGTATCCCACAAGCGACTGAACCATATACGAATCCGGCGCGCTTTCATGCCCGAACGTGCCGGAAACCACCCGGAACAATAAAACGGCCAGAATCACGCCCGCGACGCCGACCGCGGCCAGTAAAATCGCCGGAATACGGCTTTTCCAGCCCGCGTCCCCGTCCGGATTAGAATCCGAATCCAAGTCCGCATCCGGATCAGAATTAGAATTAAAATTAAAATCATCCGGATTGGAATTCCGATCCTGCCCGGAACGAGAACGGGAATCCGTTATATGATGATATTCGGGGATTTCAGCCGACGTGTCCAGAAAGCGCGTCGGCTCGTCCGAAACCGGAGGGCGAATGTCGTCCATTTGAAAATCCAGTAAAATCGCCGGGTCTTTCCGGAACGCCTCCAAATCGCCGATCATTTCCTCCGCGCTCTGATAACGCCGCGTTAAATCCGGCGCCATGGCTTTTAAACAGATCAATTCCATTTGCGCCGGGATGTCCGGGTTGATCTCACGCGGCGCGGGCGGCGTCGCGCTTAAATGCTGAATCGCCACGGATACGGGGGAATCCCCCTCAAAGGGCAGTTTTCCCGTCAGCATTTCATATAACACGATTCCGGCGGAATACAAATCCGACCTCGCGTCGGCGCGTTCGCCCCGCGCCTGTTCCGGCGATATATAATGCACGGACCCAAGCGCCTGTTGGGTCAGCGTCTGCGCCGCGTTTTCCAGCGCCGCGATGCCAAAATCCGCCACTTTCAGGCTGCCGTCCCGCAGGACCATAATATTCTGCGGCTTAATATCCCGGTGTACAATCCCTTTGCTGTGCGCGTGCGCCAGTCCGCGCGCGATCTGCGTGATAAAATGCAGCGCTTCCCGCCAGTTTAATTTCCCGCGCTTTTCCATATATTGTTTCAGCGTAATGCCGTCGATCAGTTCCATGACGATATATTCCGTGTCGCCGCCTTTGGATACGTCATAAATCGACACAATATGCGGGCTGGACAGCCGCGCCACGGCCTGAGACTCGGCGTTGAATCTCCGGCGGAAATCCTCGTCCTGTTCCAGATCGCTTCTTAAAATTTTCACCGCGACCAGACGGTTTAAGCGGTTGTCTTTGGCTTTATATACAACCGCCATCCCGCCGGATCCAATGCGTTCTAAAATCTCATACCGGTTATCTAATTTTCTGCCGATATACGGATCCATTTCAAACTCCTCCATGATCGGGCCATTCCAGCAGAACCGCCGTGACGTTGTCCGGCGCGCCGCGCCGCCGCGCGATTTCAATAAAACGATCAAGACAGTTTTCAGGCCCGCCGTTGTGCAGAATTTCAAACAATATCTCCTGATCGCCCACCATATTCGTCAGGCCGTCCGTGCATAATAACAAATAGCTTTCCGGCTTCATGGCGACAAAATACCCGTCGCATTTGGCGATTTCATCCGGTCCCAGCGCGCGCGTGATTAAATTTCTTTTGGGATGCCGCCGCGCCTCCTCCGGCGTAATATCGCCCCGGTCCACCATGTTTTGAACCAGCGAATGATCCCGCGTGACGCGTAAAATCCCGTCCGGCGCGATATAATACGCCCGGCTGTCGCCGATATTCGTAATCACAACGCCTTCCCGGCAGGCAATCGCGCTGACCAGCGTCGTCCCCATATTATAATAATCCCGGTTTCGTTCCGCCGCCGCCCGGATCGCCTGATTGGCCCGTGACACCGCGTCCGCCGACGCGCTTTGTATATCCGCCGGGTCCATTTCAGGCCGCAGAGATTTTTCCAGTCCGGATAAATATTCCTCCACCGCGATTCCGCTCGCCACGCGTCCGCCCGCCGGACCGCCCATGCCGTCACATACCACGCAGGCCGTATGACCGGACGGAAGATCATCCCGTATCCGCCACGCGTCCTGATTTTCCCCCCGGACTTTGCCAATGTCCGACTTCCCCCATATCCGCATACGCTTTTCACCTTAATTCATATATCATTTATTATTTTATCATCCCCGCGGACGCCGCGCCGCATATAAAAATTTATAAATTTTTATAATTTTTTTATATTATTTTCCGGTATCCGCGCGTCAGCCGACGATTGCTCCGCCTTCTCAAAATCCAAGATTGTCATTGACCAGAATCACATGAATTCTGTCCGCGTGTCTGGAAAAGCGCGTAATCAAAAACTGACAGCAGATCGTATCCGGGGATTTGCAGTTCATGCAGGAGCCCGTTTTCGCGCAGGGCGTGGACAGGCCGAATCTCTGGGCGTTGATCGGCGCGGCGACATTGCGCGCGCGTTTCATCGCGCCGTCCACGTCATCGCGGATTTTGTTCATGCCGACGATAAAAATCACTTTGCGTGGTCCGTGCGCGATCGCGGACACGCGGTTTGCGTTGCCGTCAATATTGACCAGTACGCCGTCCTCCGTCATGGCGTTCGCGCTTGAAAGAAACACATCCGCGTCATAGGCCATCAGCATGGCGGCGCGTTTGTCCTCGTAGGCGTCACGGTCGATAAAATGATAATTCCCGTTTTTCAGCGCGTCCGACAGTCCGATTTCATGGACGCTCATTCCGCCGCCCATCGTCACGGAAGCGCCCTCCGGAATCAGCGACAGCGCCAGAGCGCGGGCCTCGTCACGGGACGCGGCGTAATAACCCGTCATATTACGGGATTTTAATCCCTTGATTACTTTTCGCGCCAAAAGTTGATTGCGTTTCGTGATATTCTCATCCATGTTCCCGCTCTCTTTCCATGATTCGCCCGTTATTACAATTTATACTATCATAATATTATATCACGCTTTCGCCGGAATGCAACCCTGAAACAGATCAAAGCGCGTATCATTGACAAAAACGCGAAAAACGCGAAATATCCATTGACAGAGCGTTTGAATTATGCTATCATATCAATAGTTAGTAATCACTAACTTTTATTTTCTCACAATTTAGTTAGTTATTACTAACTATTATATCATCAATCATACGCCATACTATACGCGCGATCAATGATCATAACAAGTATAACGGGAAAGAGGGAAACGGGATGGAACGCGATTTTGAAACGGTACTGGCGCAACAGTGCGCGCCGACGCTGGCGGGAATTAAACCGGCGAATTTATTTTCATGGAAAGACGCCAAAAAAGCGAATCTCGCTTACTGGCGGAAAATCCTGTCCCCTTACGGATTGAGATTCCGGATATTAAAAGCCTGTCCCGCCGACGGGACCTGTCTGGTTTATTTATTCCGGGAAACGTGGCTGTGTGAGATTTTATCAAATCCGGACAACCGGGCGTTTTTGTCTCAAACCGGCTATCCGGACGCGGATTGGAATATATTATTAAAACATCTCTCCGGCAGACTTTGCTATTGCCGACAATTTCCGCATGAAATCGGGATTTTTCTTGGATACCCGCTGGAGGATGTGACGGGATTTATTCAAAATCATGGCCGGAATTATACCTGTCTCGGGTGCTGGAAAGCCTATGGCGATCCGGAAGAGGCCGCGCGGCGTTTTGAGGCCTATCACCGCTGCACGGCGTTTTATCTGAAAAAATTAAACATGGGCGTCCCGCTCGCGCGTCTGATCGCCGCGTGACAACATCCCGCGCGCCGGATTGCCGTTTCTGGCGGTTGATTTTGCGCAAGCGCGAAATTTCGACATGATTTGACAAAATATCGCGCGAAAATTCCCCGGACGCCCATTGATAAGCGTCCGGGGAATTTTTCTTGTCCGGGAAAGGAAGATGGAAAACCGGACGCGCGCCGCGTTCCCGCGCGGGGACCCGCGCGAAAGCGCGTCGGGAAACAATATCAGCGGCCAAAACCGTAACGGTTGCCAAAGAAATAATCAAACAAATCGCCGTAGTAAGGGATTGTATTATCCCCGTAAGGATTGATATTTTGCGCGGGGGCTTCCGTCGGCGTGGCCTGCATCTGTTCCGCCGGGACGGAATCCCATGTCAATTGCGTCGTGATATTGCCGTCAGGACGGAAAACCGTGATTTCGCAGGTATCCCCGGCGGAATATTTTTTCTTGGCGGCGTTTAAATCTTCCAGCGTTTTAATCTCCAGATCGTCTACTTTAATAATCACGTCGCCCATTTTCAGTCCGGCGTTGGCGGCGGCGCTGCCCTCGTTGACGGAATAGACGAATACGCCGGTTGTCTGGCTATATTGATACTGCGCGGCCATTTGCGCGGTCATGCTTCCGGCGGTAATGCCGAGATTGGGCTTGTTCGCCACATAGCCGTTTGTGATAATATCCTCAATCATGGACAATACGTCATTGATGGGAATCGCGAATCCAAGCCCCTCCACGGCGGTGGAGGAATAATTGGAATATTTGGCGGACACGATGCCGATGACTTCGCCGTATTGGTTAAATAACGGCCCGCCGGAGTTGCCCGGATTGACGGCGCATGTAATTTGAATCATATTAAACGGCGTACCGTCCACGTTAATGGCGCGGTTCACGGAAGAGGCGATGCCCTCGCTCATGGAAAATGTCAGTTCGCCAAGGGGATTGCCAATGGTTGTGATATGCGCGCCGACTTTTAACTGGTTGCTGTCGCCCAGCGTGACGGGCTGGAAATCGTCGCCCTCGATTTTAATCACGGCGATGTCATAATCTTTGTCGCCGCCGATAATGGCCGCGTCGTAATCCGCGCCGTCGTAGAGCGTGACTTTCACATTTTGCGCGCCGCTGACCACATGATAATTTGTCACGATATAGCCGTCACGGGTCAGGATAAATCCGGAGCCGGAGGACGCCGTCTCGACGGGCTGGCCGAAAATATTATTCGCGCTGGCGCCTTTGACATTGATCGACACGACGCTGTTGACGCGCGTCTCGTAAACCTGTTCTTCCGTGAGGACGGTTTTTCCGGCGGGAATTGCCGTCATGCCGCTGGCGTTGTCGGACGCGTTTCCGCTTCCGTTTTCCACGGATCGATCCGCCATGTGAATGGTGGTCTCGCGGACGACAGGCGCGCCGTTCCGATTGGCGTACCAGACCGCGCCGCCGCCCGCCGCGCCGCCGATCAGGGCGCAGGCCAGAGCCAGAGCGACGACCCGCGCGCCGCGCCGTTTTTTCTTCGCCGGTTTCATATCCCGGACCGGGGGATCGAAATTCCGGAACGAATCGTTTTCCACATTGGCGTAATACCGCCGCACAGGTTCGCCGTCGTTCGGCTGATTTTGATAATTATAATGATATATATGATTCTCGTCGTTATACATGATCAATATTGCCTCCTGTATGATAATCCCGTAAAAGATTGTATTTATTATTTTTATGATTTTAAGCCGAAGGGGATGATTCTGATTCCGTTTTCCCCGTCTGACATGGGACAGTATACGGCGGGGAACTTAAAAGAATCTGAAAGAATCTAAAAAATCCCGGAAGAAGCCGGATATAAATGTAAACAATCTGTGACATAGCCGTTTGATTCGCCGTATTATTTTCTACGCGCTGATAGATGGCTTTTATCGCGGCGCGCGTTCAGCGCGGCGGCGAAAATCAGAATCACGCCCAATACCGCGTATTCCATCGCGGGATGAATATTCAAAAAGCGCAAAATGTATTTTATCAGTGACAAAATTAGCGCGCCGCCGAAGATACCCGGAACGGATCCGAAACCGGCGGACACTCCGCCGATCAGACAGGCGTCGAGCGCGCTGATCAGATTGCTTTCAAAACCCGCGCCGGATATAATACGGCTTTCCCCGGAGAGCGCGGCCATCCATCCGGCGGCGGCGTATAACATCCCGGCTGTCATATAAGCGCGCGCCCGGACTTTGCCGACGCGGACGCCCAATAGTTCCGCCGCCTCGATGTTTCCGCCCACGGCGTATAAATGCCGCCCGTAACGGGTATTTTGATAAATTATATGCGATAAAATCCCGATTGCGGACGCGATGAGAAAGAAAACCGGGGACGCGGAAACGCCGTTTTCGATATTGATGATATTTATTATATAAAAATTATCCGCAAGCAGGCGCGTAAAAGCGTAAAATACCGCGCCCGCGCCGAATGTCGCCAGAAACGGCGGGATTTTGAGAATCACGATGGAAAAAGCGTTGCATAATCCGAATAACGCGCCAATCAAAAGCGCGAAAAACGCGGCGGCGAGCGCGGCGGATAAGCGCGGTATCGGCGCGCCGACGAATGTCCGGGCCGGATTTTCGGCGAGATTTAAAAACAGCGCCGTCAGACACGCCGCGAAACCCGCCTGACACCCGCCGGAAAAATCAATCCCCCCGGAAATGATACAGCCGGACACGCCCAAAGCCATCAGAAAATCAACGGCGAATAATTCCAGCCAATCCAGCCAGCCGCCGGAAATCAGGCCGGATAAAAAAATTTTCCAGTCAGTCCCAAACAGCGCGGCGGACAAAGCGTTCCAAGTTTCTTTCATGTCGTATCCGATCCCCCTTATGTAACGCCGGTCAATTGATTGATATAATCAATCATAAAATATAAAAATAAATATAATATATATAATATAAAAATAAACGAAATCCCGCGCATAAACCGCCGCGAAACGGACATAATGCCTGTATAACCCCGGACAACACGGGATTCTGTCATATACGGGATGACACGGGAGGTATGATTTGAAATGAACAGGGACAATCCGAATCAGAGTATCCGCTGCACGGTCAATAACTGCGCCCATCACTGCGGGGATGTCCAATACTGCGGGCTGGATTCCATTCAGGTCGGGACCCATGAGGACAACCCCACGCAGCCGGAATGCACGGACTGCCAGAGCTTCCGGATGAAATAA
>CAJOQY010000043.1 GCA_905236835.1 uncultured Oscillibacter sp.
AACTTTCGGGAAACGGAACAGGTTGAAACGAGAAAAAGCAAAAACGTATTCATTGGATATGTTTTATATCGTTTGACTACGTTTTTTTGAATCAGGGCGATTATGCTGACAGTACGGGAGACAGCGGAGTTATTGACGGGCAGTGATTATGATAATATATTGATTTTAACGCATATCCGCCCGGACGGGGATACGATAGGCTGCGCGGCGGCGTTATGCGCCGGACTGCGGCGTCTGGGCAAACACGCGTATATGCTCTCGAATCCCGGGCTGACGGAGCATATGAAGCCGTATTGCGAATTATACGAACTGCCGGAGGATTATCCGCCGGAGCGGATTATATCCGCCGGAAACGCGGAGGAAAATCCGGAGGCAAATCCGGAAACGCCGGAGGAATCCCCGGAAGAGAATCCGGATGAAATCATACTGGATGAAAATCCGGATGAAAATCCGGAAGCGGATCTGGAATCAGGCGAGGAATGGATATTCAAGCCGGGGAAAAAGATTAAAATTATATCCGTCGATATTGCGACGGAGAATTTATTTCCCAAAAACGCGGAAATGTACAAAGGCCGGGTGGATCTGGCGATTGACCATCATCCGTCGTTTGAGGAGTTCGGGAAAAATAATATTGTCCGTCCGGACGCCGCCGCGTGCGGAGAATTATTATATGATATTTTATGCGCCATGGGGCGGATTACGCCGGAAATCGCCTTGCCGTTGTATGTCGCGATTGCGACGGACTGCGGCTGTTTCGCGTATAATAACACGACGGCGCATACGCACTCCGTGGCGTCGGCTTTGATGAGAACGGGGATTGATTATCAGACGGTGAATAAAATCTTTTTCCGGACGAAAAGCCGAATCAGAATGCAATTGGAAGCCGCGATGTTACAGGACGCGATTTTCTGCGATCAAAATCGGATTGTGATTTTATCCGTGCCGCTGTCGCTGACGCGGGGCATGAACGCTACGGAAAGCGATCTGGAGGAATTATCGTCATTAGGCGGGCAGATTGAGGGCGTTGACTGCGCCGTGACCATGCGGGAACTGGAGCCGGACGTGTGGAAATTCTCTCTCCGGACAGGTAAGCGGATTAACGCCACGGAAGCCTGCAAATTATTAGGCGGCGGCGGACACGCGGCGGCGGCGGGCTGTACGATACGCGGCGCGTCCTATGAAGAGGCGCGCGCCAGAATGCTCCGCGCGATTGTCCGGGTATCCGACGCGCAAATATAATAATTATTATATAATAATATAATAATTATATAATTATTGAAATTAAATAATTTATATCGCGAAAGAATATATGATATATTTATGCCAAATGGAATTATAATTATAGACAAGCCGTCCGGCTGGACCAGCATGGACGTATGCGCGAAATTAAGAGGGATTTTAAAAGAACGCCGGGTCGGACACGGCGGAACGCTGGATCCGATGGCGACCGGCGTTTTGCCCGTATTTGTGGGAAACGCGACAAAAGCCGTACAATTCGCGGAAAACGGTCAAAAAGAATATCTCGGCGGCCTGCGTCTTGGGGTGATCACGGATACGCAGGATATAACCGGGAATATTCTGGAATCGCGTTTTGTTGATAATCATCATATCACGCCCGAACGCGTGCGGGATGTGATGAAAAAATTTACCGGTGAAATAGATCAAATACCGCCCATGTATTCGGCGGTGAAAATCAACGGCCAAAAATTATATCAACTGGCGCGCAAAGGCCGCGAAATCCCGCGTCCGCCCCGGCGCGTGATAATTTATGAACTTGAATTATTAAAACAAGAAAACCGGACGGATTTTCTGTTTCGCTGTCTGTGCTCAAAGGGTACTTATATCAGAACATTATGTTATGATTTGGGCATGGCGCTTGGCTGCGGCGGCGCGTTATATTCGCTCCGACGGACCATGGCGGCGGGCTTTCATGAGTCCGAAGCCGTCACGCTGTCGGAAATCGAGACAATCACACGGGAAAGCGGCGATTGCGGCGCGTTTCTGCGTCCCGCGGACAGTTTATTCGCCGCGTATCCCGCGTATACGGCCCCGTCGCCGGACGTTGAACGCCGCGTTCTCAACGGGAATCCGTTCCGGGTCCGGGAGCCGGTTTCAAACGGCATTTATCGCGTTTACGCCCAAAACGGCGCGTTCCTGTGCCTGTCCGACGCGCGAAACGGCGTCTTTACGTCGCGAAAAAATTTCTTTTAAATTTTTAAAATATTTTTGATTTATTTCATTTTTATTGAATTTTTTATTGAAATTAATCATCAGAAAGGAGGCCGCGCCATGCGGGAAACCGTAATCGCTTTGGGATTTTTTGACGGCGTCCATCTGGGACACGCCGCTTTATTGCGCCGCGCCGTTGTCGAAGCCAAACGCCGGAACGCCGTCAGCGCGATTTTTACGTTTGACCGTCCGCCGAAAGAGGTCGTCACGGGCGAGCCGTATCCATTGATAAACTCCCCGCAGGACCGCGCCGATCTGGCCCGGCGTCTATACGGCATTCAGGAAGTCATTACCGCGCCTTTTGACCGCCGCATGATGACAACTCCATGGGATGAGTTTATCCCGTCTCTCGTCGAACGATTTCACGCCGTGCGTTTAATCGCCGGACACGATCACAGATTTGGCTATCAAAACGCGGGAAATCCGGAACTGCTTGTCCAAAAATGCGCCGAACTGGGTCTCGGCTGTGATATTATCCCGCAAGTCTCCATCGGCGGCGTCACGGTCAGTTCGTCTTATATCCGGAAACTGCTGGAAGCCGGCGACATGGAGGAAGCCAATCGCTTTCTTGGCCATCCCCATGTATTAACGCAGGAAGTCCGGCACGGGCATCAGGTGGGCCGTACCATGGAGATTCCGACGATTAATTTTACACTGCCATTCAATGTCCTTTCCCCGGCGCGCGGCGTCTATATCAGCAGCGTCATTCTGCCTGACGGAACGCGCTGTCCCGGCGTTACCAATATCGGCTCCCGTCCCACGGCGCGAAACGGCGATGATCTGACCGTGGAGACATGGCTGTTAAATTTCAACGGCAATTTATATGGCCGACGGGTCCGGCTGGAATTCCGCCGCCGTCTCCGGGATGAGATTCCGTTCCCGTCTCTGGATGATCTGCACCGGCAAATTTTAATCGACGCCGATGACGCCCGCCTCTGGTTCCGGGAACATCCGTTATAATTATTATATTATTATATTATATTATAATTATATAAATTATATTTTTATCAAATTTCAAGGCGGTGATGATATGGGCATAGATATAAACAAAGCCGTTCCGGATCCGGCTTTCGCGGCGCGGTTTCTCGCCGCGCGGCGGGACGTGATCGCGCGGGACCTGCGGAAACTCAATCCCATGCAGAGACAGGCGGCCATGACAACCGAAGGACCGCTTTTGATTCTGGCCGGGGCCGGCAGCGGGAAAACAACGACTTTAATCCAGCGCGTTTATAATCTTTTAACTTACGGACGCGCGTCGGATCCTGATAATCATTTTATTCCGGACACCGTCACGGAAGACGATCTCGTTTTTCTGGAATCGTTCCCGGACCATCCGACGGAAGAGGAATTTTCGCGTATGCGGGATTTGTGCGCCGTGGAGCCGCCGAAGCCGTGGCAGATTTTAGCCATTACGTTTACCAATAAAGCCGCCGGGGAACTGAAAGACCGTCTGGCCGCGCGGCTTGGCCCGTCCGTCGCCGGTGACGTGTGGGCGTCCACGTTTCATTCCGCCTGTGTGCGTATCCTGCGGCGTTATATAGATTCCATCGGCTTTGAGCGTGATTTCACAATCTACGACACGGACGATTCCCAGCGCGTCATGCGCGAAATTATAAAAGAACACAATCTTGACAAGCGTATATTTTCAGAAAAAGCGATCCTGCGCGAAATCGGCAAGGCGAAAGATCAATATATTTCGCCGGAAGAGTATCCCAAATGGGCCGCCGGCAATCATCCCCATGATCCGGGCAACGCTATATACGCCAAATTATACGCCCGTTACGAGGAATATTTACACGCCGCCAACGCGCTGGATTTTGATGATATTATATTCCATACCGTCACGCTTTTGAAAGAAAATCCGGAAGCGAAAGAATATTATCAAAATCAATTCCATTACGTTTTAGTGGACGAATATCAGGACACGAATTATCTGCAATATCAATTGACATCCCTGCTGACGGAACGCCGCCGGAATCTCTGCGTCGTCGGCGACGATGATCAGTCTATTTACGCGTTCCGGGGCGCGGATATACGCAATATCCGCGAGTTTGAACAGGATTTCCCGGACGCCCGCGTGGTTTTATTAGAACAAAATTACAGGTCAACGCCGAATATTTTAAACGCCGCGAACGCCGTTATCAGCCGCAATTCCAATCGAAATCATCATAAAAAGCTCTGGACAAAAAATCCGCTGGGAGAAACCGTGCGGGTCAATACATTGCGCAACGAATCCGAAGAGGCGGATTTCATCGCCCATGAAATCGAACGCGCCGTCCGGAACGGAGGCGGACATTATCGGGATTACGCGATTTTATATCGCATTAACGCCCTGTCCAACGCGCTGGAAGCGGCTCTGCGCAACCGCCGGATTCCATATAAAATCATAGGCGGATTGAAATTCTTTGACCGCGCCGAAATCAAAGACCTGCTCGCCTATCTGCAAGTGGCCCATAACACAATGGATGATTTTCGCCTAAGACGTATTATCAATCGGCCCGCGCGCGGAATCGGCGCGCTGACGGTCCAGAGATTATCCGATCTGGCCCAGCGGGAAGGCGCGTCTTTATATGAAATTATTCAATGCGCGGACCAGTTCCCGGAATTGAAAACCGCGAGTAAAAAATTATTAGCGTTCGGCAAAACGCTGTATGGATTTTATCAGCGTCGTGAAGGCTCCGTATTGGATTTATTCGACGCCGTGCGCGTCGAAACCGGTTATGATGACGCCCTGCGGCGGAAAAACGACGACGACAGCGCCGCCCGTCTGGAAAATATTCAGGAACTTCGATCCGATATATCCCGCTTTGTCGAACAAAATCCGGAAGATCACTCCCTGTTCGCGTATTTAAATAAAATTTCTCTTTATACGTCGCTGGATGATTTGTCTCAATCCGACGATTATGTCACGATGATGACAGTACACTCCGCGAAAGGTCTGGAATTTCCGACAGTCTATGTCGCGGGCATGGAAAAGGGCCTTTTCCCGTCATACAACGCGGATTCGGAAGAAGCCATGGAAGAGGAACGGCGGCTCTGTTACGTCGCCATGACCCGCGCGAAAGATCAATTAATTTTATGCAACGCCAAACGGCGTATGCGCGGCGGAATGCCGTCCGACACGGAGCCTTCCCAGTTTTTAGACGAAATACCCGAGCCATATCTCAACTGGAAGGGCAAACATTTATTTTCTTCCCCGATGGACAACTATTTCGCCCGCTCTTACGGCGGTTTCAGTTCCGGCGGCGATTCCGCCCGGACAGCGCGAAAGATCGAACCCGCGCCGCGGACACGCGAAAATACGCGTATCTATCAGCCGACAAGCGAAAACAGCGCTTCCGATCAGCCCCTGTCTTTATCCGTCGGCGACGCCGTGACGCACACCGTATTCGGCCCGGGAACCGTCGTTTCCGTACAGCCCGTGGCAAGCGATGTCATGGCGCGGATTGATTTTGAAAACGTCGGCGTAAAAAAATTAATGCTGAAATACGCCAGCGCGCTGATGCGTAAAATATAATTATATATTTATTTTATCAAAAAACAATCCTGATCGGCCTTGAGATTGATTTCTCAACAGCCGTCAGGATTATTTTTTATTATATTTTTATATATTCTCAATCATGCCGGTTACAGCGTTCATCCGTCTCGTCAAATCGTTCACAAAAGCGGGCGGAAAAAGACGGAGCGATTCCCGCGCGTTTTAAATGCGACAAATCGCCGTATTCGCTCACGCGAAACGACGCGATTCCTTCCCGGCGTTCCTCTGTGTAAATCCTCGTCACGGACGACGGCAGCGCGCAGAATCCGTGCCACAACAGCATGGGCGATATATTTAATAACCGGCTTAATATC
>CAJOQY010000044.1 GCA_905236835.1 uncultured Oscillibacter sp.
CCCCGGCAGATTCAAGCCTAATTTGTGATACATCTCCACCACTTTTTCCGGCGTGATCTCCCGCGTGAAATACACTTTTGATTTCATCATATCATCTCCAATATATAAATTTTTATTTTATATTATAATATTATAACAGCTTTTATCCGATTTCGCAAGGGGATTTTTATCAATCCGGAAATTTTATGGAATTTTATAAAAATTTTTCCAGCGGATGATTTTGAACGGATTGACAAGCGCGCGTTGATTGGTTACAATCATAAAAATCATGAAATTCAACAGAAATTTATGAAAAATTTATGAAATCAAACATCAAGGAGATGGCGGAAAATGAAAAAGCGTTTGTCATGGTTCGCGGCGGCTGGCGTGACAGCCGGGATTCTGATTGGTCTGACGGGTTGCGGCGGGACTGAGGCGGGACAGGACGCCGAAGCGTTCGCGGATTTCGCGCCGGAGACGGAAACCATAACGCCGGAAAACGCCGCCGAATCGCCGGAAAACGCGTTCAGCCGCGGCGCGAATACGGCGGACGCCGACGGCGCGGGGAATTATATCGGCGAGGACGCGGCCAAATCCGCCGCGCTGGAACACGCCGGACTTGCCGAAAATCAAATCGCCGGTCCGCGGGTAAAACTGGAACGTGACGACGGACGCGCGGAATATGAAGTCGAGTTTTATCACGGAAACGCCGAATATGATTACGAAATCGACGCGCTGACCGGCGAAATCCTCAGCGCCAAAATTGATTCGGATGATTGACGCGCCGAAAAAACAGGATTAGCAAAAATATCAATTAGTTTGTAAAATGCTCGTGGGTGAAAATATGATCCTGACAGAAGCAGTGATACCCGGCGCAGCGGGAGCAGTAACGGAATTCAAGATCAGGGAAATCGGTATCTGTCCGCCCGCACACGTCGCATTTATGCCGATAACCCTGTTTGGCCTCGCGGCGCCGCTGTTCGCGCGCGATGGTCTTGAATTGGATCGTCTTATGCTCCTTCTGATGGCGGCTGACGCCCCGGCGGTATTGGATTTCGTCTGTGATACGGGTCCAGAAGAACACGAAAAAGTTAAAAATCGCGATAATTGGAATCAAGGCTCCGGCGATGTTCAGCGCGAATAATGATCGGACGGCGGACCACGCGAAGAAAAACGCGTCCAGCCACGCGAGCCATTTGACTTTCACGGGGATGATGAAAAAGATTAAAAACTGCGTGTCGGGATAGAGCATGGCGAAGGCGAAAAACATGGATAAATTGACATAATCCGTCCCGGCGATATAGATATTTTGTCCGGAAATCAAAGCGGAAATCACGCCGGTCAGGACGGTGAGAATCACGCCGGAGAAGTAATATAAATTAAATTTAGCGGTCCCCCATTCGCGTTCAAGCGTCGTGCCGATCATGTAATATAAATACAGGAAGAAAAACAGCCAGATGGCGCTGCTGATGGACGCGTAACCGGGCATAAAGATAAACGTGACGAGACGCCAGAATTCGCCGTGCGTGATCCGTTCCCAGTCGAAGGCGAGGAAGCTGACGGCGGACGCGTTGGAAAAGACGGATAATAAATACACAAGGGCCTCTCCCATGACGATAAAGCGCATGAGATTTGGGATGCCGAAATCCGGATGTTCCAGCGCGAACCGGTCAACGGCGGCATTGAGTTTTTTCACGAAGCATGACCTCCTGTTTGTGGAAATTTTATAAAATTTTGAATCTTACCCCCCTGTCCCCTTCTCTTAAAAAAGAGCGAGGGAGACGGGGGATTTGATTTTTCTAATCCTGATCTTGATTTTCCTGATTTTCCTCCGGATCCAGATTGGACAGGGATTGATTGTAATCCAGCCCGCGCATGGACATCACTTGAACCTGTCGGCGCTGTTTGGCGTCCTCGGACAGGCGGTGAAGGGTATCCCGAACCGCGCCGGGGTTTCTGATGTGTAATATATCCAATTTTGGCGCGGTCAGATCGGACGACAACACACGGATACTTCCGACGCCGAATAATCTTTCGGATAATTTGATTGTTAAATGCAAATCCTGTATGCGATATAACGGAATTGTTTCCTCCTCCCGGCTGAGAAATCCGGTTCGGCGGAATAAACGCTCCCGGCTCAGGCGGTAACGGGTATATTTCCACGGGAACCAGAGAATATGCCTGTAATCCTCCCAAAGATACGCTTCACCATTGCCGGAAAGATTTTGATTGATGATTTGTTTCGGTTTTTTCCGTTTCTGTTTTTTGGCGTTGATTTCTTCCCGCTGTTTTTTGCGCTTTTCGCGTTTATCCTGATAGGCCGCGCGCAGTTCCCGCAGATGGCCGATTAATTCCTGATGTTCCCGCTCCCGGTCGATGAAATCCCGTTCGCGTTCGTGTTTTTCGGCGATCCAGTCGGATTTTAATTTCTCAAACGGATTGTCAATCCACGGTTCAACGGCGTTTTCACGCGCCTGTTGTTCTTCCAATTCCCATTCGCTTTCCTGTTCCGCCTCCCATTCCAGATAGCGTTCGGCCCAGCGCAAAACGCGCGCTTTTACTCTTGAGACAGGGCGGCGGCGTTTTGATTGGGATTTGAATGGATCGTTTGATTCTCCGGGGTTTGGATCATGATAATCATTCAGCGGCTTTTTCAACAGCCAGAGACAAAGCCGGGTCAAAAGATGGAAAAAGCCGATCCGGGTTTTCCAAAAGATTTCCTCAAGCATGGGCATCGCTCCTGAAGTTATAACGGCGGATGATAAAAATTTTATAATAATATGCCGTTGTGAATATGATAAATATTGCCGGTATTCTGAAAATCCTCCGGATTTTCACAGCAGGTAATAAATACCTGTCCGGCGGTAATGCGGCTTAGAATAAACTCGCGGCGTTTGGGGTCCAGTTCGCTGAGAATATCGTCAAGCAATAATACCGGATATTCGCCGGATAAATGATAATATAATTCGCGTTCGGCGAGTTTGAGAGCGAGGGCGGCGGTGCGGGCCTGTCCCTGCGAGGCGTATGCCTTCGCGTCAAGATCGTTCATTGTGATGATAATATCATCTTTATGGGGGCCGGACAGACAGGATTTCGCGGCGCGTTCAGCGGGTATTAATTCCGTCAGGCGTTGGTTTAATAACCGCGTGATTTCGTCGGCGGAGGCTTCGGGATTGGAAATAACGCCGGAAGTTTGATATTGGAGATTTAAATTTTCACGTCCGCCGGAGCAGTCGTGATGATAGACGGCGGCGCATTCTTGCAATTTTTTTAAAAATTTCGCGCGGTATCGGATGATGGCCGCGCCGTGCCGGGCAAGCTGGATATTAAATTCCGGCAGGACGGACAGAAAATTTTGATTTTGATTTAAACGCTCATCGCGCAGGATTCTGGATTTCTGGTCAAGCGCGCGTTGGTATCTTGACAGATGGTCAGCGTAAGCGGGACGAAGCTGACACAACGCGTTATCCATGAAGCGGCGCCGGACCGCCGCGCCGGCGCGGATCAGGTCCAGATCTTCCGGACGGAACAAGACGGTTTTTAATATCTCCGACAGCGCGGCGTTGGTTTTCGCCGGGATTTGATTGACGCTCGCCGCGCGTTTGCGATTTGTATAAAAATTAATATTTATACAAAAATCGCGATTCCGGCTTTTGATGTTTCCCGTAATATCCGCGCGGCTCTGTCCGAATTGGATCAGGTCTTTTGTCATCCGGGTTCTTGGGGACTGTCCGCGAGACAGGCATAAAATCGCCTCTAAAAGATTTGTTTTACCCTGCGCGTTTTCGCCCGTGATAATATTCCGGTCCGGATGAAAGTCCGCGTGAAAATCCGTGTAGTTCCGGAATGATTTTAATATAATTCTCTCAATCCGCATAGATATAAAAATATAATATTATTCTAAAAATGATGATAATTTTATGATTATTTCGCCGTGATTTGATAATTTTTGTTTTGATAAGAGATTATATCGCCGTCGCGGAGTTTTTTCCCGCGCATGGGGCATATTTCACCGTTGACGGAGACTTGTCCGGTTTGTATGGCGATTTTAGCCGCGCCGCCGCTGTCGACGGCGTTCGCCAGTTTTAACAGTTCCTGTAATTTAATAAATTCCGTGTGAATCTGAATGTTTTGAATATTATTATTATTTTTTTCCATATGGTCCGCCTGTGAGTTTTGAATTTTAGATTTTGAATGATTTCGCGTATATCGCGTATAAATATAAATTTTATAAAATTATTATAATATTATTTCAAGCCCGGTTTTCTGCGGGACGAGACCCTGTTTTTGATAAAATTTCATCGCGTTGATATTCGCCGCCCAGACGTTGAGGGTTAAGTTATAGCAGCCGGATTCTTTGGCGAATTTCCGGACGTATTCAAACAACGCCTGTCCGATTCCGGATTGACGCCGGGATTCGTCCACGCATAAATCGTCGATATAAAGCGTTTGAATATCCGTCAGGATGTTGTCGTTTAATTTTCGCTGGAATACGCAGAAGGCGTAGCCGAGGACATGATCGTTTTCGTCCGGATAGACAAAGACCGGCGTGTTGTCGTTGTGAATAATATCGCGCAATTGTTCTTGATTGTATTTCGTCGCGTGTGATTTAAATAAATCCGGGCGTCCGTTGTGGTGAACTTCGAGGACTTGGAATAACAAGCGCGTAATATCCGGCGTATCGTCGTCACGGGCGCGGCGGATGGGGCTGATTGGATCGCCGGGATTTGTTTTCGCGGGATTGGCGGCTTTGACGGCGTCGCCGGGATTTGTATTCATGTCGACGGCTGTCGTTTGATGGGGATTTTGGTTCATGGATGAAAAACACCTCCTGATAGGCGTCAGAATGGCCTGTATTTGATTTTGCGGCGTCAGGGGTATAGAGACATACCCCCGGCGAAAAACGCGTTAGAACGGATTTTAAAGGCCTTCTCGAAAGCGTTTGAAATTTTGGCTTGTTCAGGCTTTCAGACGGACAGGGAGAATCATGTATAAAAAATTCTCTTCGCCCTCTGTGGGGACAATAACAGCGGGGGAAATTCCGTTGCGCAATTCTAATTTGACGGTATCGGCGGGACAGTTGCGCAGGGCGTCGAGCAGATAGCGATTGTTGAAGCCGATTTCAAGATTCTGTCCGTCGCCGTCGGTATGGCATACGTCGCTGGATTCGCCGTTGCCGGTTTTGGCGGATAATGAAACCCGGTCTTTGGTGAAACGGCACCGGACGGGGCCTTTCATTTTTTCGGAAATCACAACGGAGACTCGGTCAATGCTTTGAATCAATTCGCGTCGGTCAATGTTGACTTGGATCGGTCCGTCTCTCGGGATGGATTTTTTATAATCCAGAAATTCGCCTTCCAGACGGCGGCAAATCAATTCCGTTTCGCCGGAATCGTCGGAATTATGCGTCTCGAACAGAATATGCTGTTTGCCCAGCGTGACGGTAATCGTGTCGTCGGTGTCGGAGCAGATTGTTTTTAACTCGTTTAAGGCGCTTCCGGGCGTGACAAAAGAGAAATTGCCATCGGACGCGGATTCCAGTTTTTCACGGCGCAGAGCCAGACGGAAACCGTCCACGGCGACCATGGTCAGTTCGCCGTCGCTGATTTCAAACAGCGCGCCGGTATGAATCGGGCGGCTTTCGCTGGTTGACACGGAAAACGCGGATTGCTCGATCATGGAGCGGAATATATCCTGACGGATTGTGATGGATGATTCCCCGTCCACGTTAGGCAGTTCGGGGAAATCGGCGGCGTCCAGACCGGAAATGTCGAATTTCGTCTCGTCGCATTCCATGTGGACAAGATTCTGGTCGTTGACAGTGACGGTGATCATATCATCGGGCATTCTGCGAATAATATCGCTGAACAGTCTGGTATTGACGACGATGTCCCCGGGGTTCGCGGTTTCCGCCGGACAGGTGGAGCGAATGCCGGTGTTCATGTTGTAGCCGGAGATGGTAATCATGTTGTTGTCGTTGACTTGTATATACAACCCTTCCAGAGCGGGGATGGAGCTTTTGGGGGCTACGGCTCTTGCCGCGATACCGGCGGCGTTTTGCAGGAGCGTTTTTTCACAGCGAAATGAAATCATAACAATTTTTCCTTTCATGATTTTTGGATCCGCGTTTTGATTTATTCGCGAAACAAAACGAATTGGGATTCGCTTTAGTACGCGAAAGCGCGTTTTTGGGTGTAAAGGGGTCGGCGGAAAAAATCGAAAATTTTCTCGCGCGCGCGCGTAAAGACAGGGATCTTTTAGTAGTAGTAGTAGAGATGTGGAAAATGTGGAAAACTGCCTCAAGCCGTTGCGCCGCAACGGATAGTTTTCCACATTGCCATGTGGAAAAAATGTGGAAAACTTGGACAAAATGTGGAAAACTTGTTTAAACATCTGAGTTTTCCACACCCATGTGGAAAACTTTCCACATTTTGTGGAAAACTCATGTGGAAAACTTTGTGGAAAACTTGTTTGAACAAGAAAAATGAAATTTAAAATTCGCAACTTTTTTGAAGAGATTAGACAACTC
>CAJOQY010000045.1 GCA_905236835.1 uncultured Oscillibacter sp.
CCATCGCCGTTTTTGATTATATCACAGTGTTACAAAATATTCAAACTCTTTTTAAAAAATTTTATGCGTTTTATATAAATTTTATTTTCCGAACCTCTTGACAAATCGGGTCGATTGATACAAACTGATATTAAAATCTATCATCAGGGGGTTGAATCACATGAATGATTTATTTTTGAAAATACCCAATAAGATCATATCGCGCGGCGTTGTGATACTGTCGATATTGGCGGCGTTATGCGTAATGATACTGGCCTCCCGCGCCGTCAATCCGGACAGCCATTCTTATTCCAACGCCGATTTCGCGTCCAATTTAAACGCCGATTCCGATATATCCAATATATCATCTAATATTCATTCAAATCATAAAAATTTAAATAATTATATACAGGAAAATATACCGGAAACGCCGGAAACGTTTGTTCCGGATGACAAATATACGCCGCTGGAAATCGTGTCCGGACCCGAAATCGCGTTAAATAACAACACGGCGGATCGGGATCCATACGACGAGGCGGAATATCGGGCGATAGGCGGTATGTATGACCAACAGGATCAGATTATAATCCCGGATCGCGGACAGGATTATCTACAGGCGGCGCAAGAATACTGCGACGCGTTCGAGCGCTTGCATCTTCAAGCGTCGCCGGGAAGCAAATATAAATATCAATTTATCAAATGCCTTGTGGAAGCCGCGCCGGATGAGACGAAACATTTCCGGGAAGCGGGCGAAATCGGCGAAAACACATGGGCGTTTTATCTGACTGATATTTTCCTCCCGGAAAACGAACGGGCTTATAATTGGTCAATGGCGGGCAATACGGTTGATTACATGGGCAATGATACGAGTATCCCCGAAGGCGCGCTGGAATCTTATCGCTGCGGCTATATCACGCGGGACGCGGACGGCTGGCGCGGTGAAATCGTCGGGACAGGATGGTAAAAATAAACATCCCCGGAAAGAACAATCTCTTTCCGGGGGTTGTCGCGTCTGACGGCGGTTGACAAAAATGATCCGCGCGCTTATACTGGCTTTAATATTATATATATATATTTTTTTTATATATTTTATTAAGGGGGCGGAGATATGGAAAACGGAAAATTGGAAACGGCGAAATTATCACATGACGGCGTCAGTCAGACGGTGATTTTGCCGGAGGACTGTCATTTTACCGGTGAGGAAGTTCTGGTAAACCGTATCGGCGACGTAGTATTGCTGATTCCGAAAGATAAGCCCATGAGCGCGATGCTTGCTTCTATCGGCCTGTTCTCTGATGATTATATGGAAGATAAATGGGAGGAAATATTATCCCGGGAAGGGGAAACGCCTTGAAATTTATGCTTGACACTAATATCTGCGTATATGTGATGAAACGCAATCCGGCGGAGGCGTTACAAAAATTTCAGCAAGTCGGCGTTGAGCATATGTGTATTTCCTCTATTGCGCTGGCTGAATTGGAATACGGGATATTCAAAAGCAAGGCTTTCATAAAAAACAGACTTGCGTTGTCCCTGTTTCTTGTGGGAATGCGGGTTATGCCGTTTGGCGCGAGAGAAGCGGAAGAATATGGGAAAATCCGGGCGGCTCTTGAGAAAGAAGGAACGCCAATAGGCCCTTTGGATATGCAGATCGCGGCTCACGCAAAATCATTGGGGCTGACGCTGGTGACAAACAATGTCCGCGAATTTTCCCGCGTAGATAATTTGTCCATCGAGAATTGGACGAAGCCTTTTTAAGAACAGCGAATTTGCGGGATCAAAATAAACATCCCCGGAAAGAACAATCTCTTTCCGGGGGTTGTCGCGTCTGACGGGGGTTGATATTTGATTTAGATTTTATATTTTTTAAATTTTATATAATATCCAGTTCCCGGCGTCCCTGAAGGGCGCGCGTCAACGTCGCGTCGTCGGCGAACTCAAGATGTCCGCCTACGGGGATGCCATAGGCCAGACGCGTCACGCGGACGCCGAAAGGCTTTAACAATCGCGCCAGATATAACGCCGTCGCCTCACCCTCGGTATCGGGATTCGTCGCCATGATAATTTCCCGTATCCCGCCCGCGCTGACACGGGATAATAGAGATTTTATATCCAGATCATCCGGCCCGACATGATTCATGGGGGAAATGACGCCGTGCAACACATGATAACGCCCCTGATATTCATGGCCGCGCTCCATCGCCGCCACGTCGCGCGGATCGGCCACGACGCAAATCACGGACGCGTCACGCTTGTCCGACGCGCAGATCGGACACAAGCCCCCGGCGGTAAAATTGCGGCACACGGGACACAGCGTGATATTTTTTTTCGCGTCCAGAATCGCGTCGGCGAACGCTCGCGCGTCATGTTCCGGCAGGCTTAATATATAAAACGCCAGTCTTTGCGCCGATTTGCCGCCGATACCGGGCAGACGCGCGAACTGTTCCGTTAATTTTTCCAGCGGCGCGGGAAAAAATTCCATGCGAATCATACCCCATTTATGATATAATTATATTTATAATATGCCAATCAAGAGTTGAAAGGCGTAAAACCTC
>CAJOQY010000046.1 GCA_905236835.1 uncultured Oscillibacter sp.
CGGATCGCCTGTTCCGGCGCGACCGGCTTACAGCCTAATTTAATATTTTCTTTCTTGAGTAAAATCTCGCCTTTTTGAACTTTCTCGGACGCGTCCGCCTTGACGCTCGCCGCGCTTTGCGCGCCCGCCGCGCCGCGGCCTTCCACCATTTCAGTGACTAACGCGTCATATTCCGGCGCGCCCATGAAATTCTTAATGGGAATAATCCGCACGCCCGGATTGTCATTCGCCGCCCGCGCCGACAACTCATGATGCGTCACGATGATCTGACAGTCTTTCGGCACTTCCGAGACCGGCGCGTGTACGACGGTAATATCCGAAATGCCCGCGCCTTTTAATTTATTGCGCAGCATCGTCGCGCCCATCGCGGACGAACCCATTCCGGCGTCGCACGCGAACACGATTTTCTTGACATCTTTCGGATCGACATAGACGCCCGCCGTCACGTCAACCGCCTGTCCCTTCGACGCCGCTTTGCTCGCCGCCAACGCCGCCTGCGCCGCCTCAAAATCGCCTTCGGATTCGCGGACAAATAATTTCATCAATGTAATTGTCACAACGAAACTGACCGCCGCGCCCGCCGCGATGCCGATAATATTCGCGAAATACGCGCCTTTGGGCGTCATGAGCAGTTCGGCGATGATCGAACCCGGGGACGCCGCCGCTTTCAGTCCGCCGCCTAAAATCGACAGGACGAAAATCGCGACGAAATTTCCCGACATCGGGCCGAGAATCAAAATCGGATTCATGAGAACATACGGGAAATATAACTCATGAATGCCGCCGACGAACTGAATAAACGCCGCGCCCGCCGCGCTGGAACGGCTGGATCCTTTTCCGGCGACGCAATAGGCCAATAATAATCCAAGGCCGGGGCCGGGGTTGGACTCAATCATGAACAGGATAGATTTTCCCATTTCTTCCGCCTGTTGTAATCCAATAGGCGTGAACACGCCGTGATTAATCGCGTTATTTAAGAACAGCACTTTCGCCGGTTCAACCAGAATCGCCGTCAAAGGCAACAGGCCGTGATCGACTAAGAAGCCCACGCCCGCGCCAAGCGCGCCTGTCAGCGTCACGCATACGGGGCCGATGACAAACATGGCGATAATGGACAAAGCGCCGCCGAGAATGCCAACGGAGAAATTATTCACCAGCATCTCAAATCCGGCGGGGACATGGCCTTCCATGGCCTCGTCAAATTTCTTGATACACAATCCGCCGAGCGGACCCATAATCATGGCGCCGATAAACATTGGAATATCCGCGCCGACAATCACGCCTAACGTGGCAATCGCGCCCGCGACCGCGCCTTTCTGATCGGCGACCATGCGTCCGCCCGTATAGCCAATCAGCAGGGGGAGCAGATAAGACAGCATCGGGGAAACCATGGTGGCGATACGCTCATTGGGGAGCCACCCGTCGGCGATAAACAATGCCGCGATAAAGCCCCACGCGATAAACGCCCCGATGTTCGGCATTACCATGCCGCTCAAGAAGCGCCCGAATTTCTGTACGCGTTCTTTCATATCGACTTGTTCCGTCCTTTCAGATTATTTTTCATTTCATTTTTTATTTAAATTTAAATTTAAAATTCAAAATTCACACGATTTGCACGTCCGTGTAATCCAGATAGCGTTCGTCCGGCAGTCTGTCCGTGATAATCGACGCCGCGCCTAATGGCAATATAAAAGCCGCCGTCACCATGCCGAATTTGCTGGAATCGGCCAGAACCCATGTGTTTCTCGCGCGCTGTGACGCCAGCGCTTTCGCCGCCGCCGATTCCGGATTCGGCGTCGTGTAGCCCTGCGCGATTGTGATTCCCGTCACGCCCACAAACGCTTTTGTGAAATTATAACGCCGCAAAGAATCCATCGTTTCCGCGCCCAACACGGACATACTGCCCGGCACAATCGCGCCGCCCAGTACATAGACCCGCCCGCCTAAGTCCATTAATCGGCAGGCGCACTCGATATTATTCGTGACAAACAAAGCCCGCGACGTTTTCAAATACTCCGCCATGCGTGAAACCGTCGTTCCGGCGTCAAGATACACGACATCCTGATCTTCCACCAGTTCCGCCGCGTAACGGGCGATTCTGTCTTTCTCATCCGTAAACAGTTCCCGCTTGACGGCCATATCCGGCTCGGCTTCCCGGAATTCCTCCTCAATCAATACCGCGCCGCCGTGGACTTTATGCAGTCTGCGCCGTTTCGCCAACGTGTTTAAATCGCGCCGGATCGTCGCTTCCGAAGCGCCCGTCGCTCGGCACAGATCGCTCACGCTGACCGCCCGCCGGACCGCCAGTTCCGACAAAATCACCTCCGTTCTCTGCTCGGCTAACATCCCGTGACCACTCCTTTCCGCGTTTGAATTTTTTTGATTGGTTTTGCTTGCGTAAGCAATATTATCACAAGAAACAATCAAAGTCAATCCTAATCAATCAAAATCAGTCACAAAATATAGATTCCATTTTTATCTATATTGCACAAAAATCAAAAAAAGCCTCCCGAAAACGGGAGGCGAATTCAAGGCTCGCAGAAAGATTGATATAACAGCGTATGATCGGCGATGGCCCGCCATGATCCGGCGGCGTTGCCCGTGACGCAGATAAACTCGCGCCCGTCGCTTTCGCGGCGCGCCAGACTGACCGCGCAGTTCCCGGATTCTTTGACATATCCGGTCTTGCCGCCGATGACGTGTACATCCGTATTTTGAAATCTATCCTCAATGCGCCGGATGAACCAGTTTGACAGCGTGAGTCCGGACGGATGCTGTTCCGTGGGCGTGGTCTGATAAGTACGCGCCGTTAAAACTTCCCGGCAGATCGGATCATCCAGCGCGGCGCGCATAATCGCCGCCATATCGCGCGCCGTGCAATAATGATTCTCGTCAAACAGGCCGATACAGTTTGTGAAACGCGCGGTCCCGGACAGCCCCAAATCAGATAATTTTTGATTCATCGCGGCGACGAAATTTTCCTGAGATCCATAAGCGTAAACCGCCAATCCCAAAGCGGCGTCCGCGCCGGACGGCAGAATACAGCCGTAAAACAAATCGCGTACCGTGACCGTCTCATCCACGACAAAGCCCGCCACGCTGCACCCGTTGACATAGCAATAATTCGTGATTTCCCTTGTAATCGTAAACCACGCGTTTTCCGGCTCCGGAATACATTCGGCGGCGACAAGAAGCGTCAAAACTTTCGTCATCGACGCCGGATACATCAGGACATCCGATTCCCGTTCCGTCCAGATCTCGCCGTTTTCGGCGTCCAACAACACCACATATTGACTGCTGAGTTCCTGCCATCCGGTAATATCTTTCGTAAATCCGACCGTAACGGCGGAAAATCCGCCGGTTATATCTCGCGGCGCGGGGCCGTAAATATTATTATCCGCGTTTTCTTCCGGGGCGGACGCTGTATTATTAATATTTATATTTAAATCATCATCCGGCGCGCCGGATTCCGCGCCGCCGTCAGACACGCCGGGGGAATCCAGCGCCACGGACGGCGGACCGTTCAATCCGTCGGGATCGTCCGTTAATTGCGGAACTCTGGGGTCGGAATTTAATCGTCTGGCGATGAAAAAAAAGACGGCCAAAATCAGTTCCACAATCAAAACGCACATGATAAAAATATAACGCCGTCTGCGCCGCCGTTCCTCTCGGGCCTCCGTGCGGAGATGTTTGCGTTTGCGCGCGTCCCGCGTCCCGGTTTCCGTTTTATCCGCCTTATCCGACGCCGCGCCGGACAGCGTCATATCTTCCCGCGCATCCCGCAACGCCGCGCCGCCGGTCATGTTTTGCCGCTCCATGCTTCCTCCTCATTCCCCGGACATGGGAAACTTTCTTAATCTTTTATCTTTTTTCTATATTTTATATATCTCTCGTGATTCCCGGTTTCAATATCATCGTAATATTATATAATTTATAACATAGCACATTCCGCCGCCGCTGTCAATCGCGGAAAAAGCCCCCCTTATCAAAAGGGAGGCCGCCGGGGGATTTATATTTTATTTCTCGAAGAAATCGCGCATAATCATTTCAAACGGCTCCGGCTTGCAATAGAGATTCCCCTGCATTCCGGTGATGTCAAATTCTTTTAAAATATCGCGTACAGCGGGCGTCTCGACGCCTTTGACGCATACCCGCGCCCCGCGCAGGGAAGCCATTTTCGCTAAATAACGCATCGTGTCCTGATCGTTTTGATTCCGTTCGATTTCTTCCAATAATTCCCGGTCGAATTTAATATAATCCGCCGATAATTTTTTCAGAAAATTGACGGATTCAAATCCCGTGCCGAAATCGTCAATCACTACGCGGATTCTCAGATCATGCAAAGCGTCCACGATGGATTTCAATCGATCTAATTCAAGCAAGCGGCAGTCTTTCGTGACTTCAACGCAGAGATTTTGCGGCGGAAATCCGGATTCATCCAGAATTTGCGTCAGGCTGTCAAGAAAATACTCGTCGTCCAACTGCGCGGAGGAGACGTTGACGGATAGATATAAATCCGGCTGTTTTTTCAGGAATTCCAATCCGTCTTTCGTCACTTGGCGCAAAATCCATTCGGACAGCTCCTCAAATACGAAATCTTTTTCCAGCACGGGAATAAATTGCAGCGGCTCCACTTCGCCGTATGGCTCGCCCCGCCAGCGGATCAAAGCCTCCATGCCGACAGGCTTCTCCGCGTCCGCGCTGACGACCGGCTGATAGTCGATATAAAAGCCCTGACAGCCTTCCACAATGCGGTCCCGAATGGTATTGACCATTTCCAGAGACGCTTTCACCGTATAATCCATACTGCCGTTAAAATCCACCAGTTCGCCGTTGCGCCGCTGTTTGGATTCCCGGTAGGCGTAATTCAGGCAGGAATAGACTGTGCCGGGATCCATCCGCGAGTTGGTGTCGTCAATGGAAATCAAGCCGCCGTTCGCGGTCAAAATCATGCGGATTCCGTCAATACGAATGCCGCGCTGCGTTTTCGTGCGGATCGCGTCATAGACGGCGGCGAGTTCCCGCTTGGGAATGTCTACGCCCAGCACGGCGAATGTCGCGTCGTCCATGCGATAGACATAGCCCCGGGAGCCGATAGTCTCTTGAATCAAAAACGCCGTTTCCTGCAAAACCCGGTTGCCGTAGGTATAGCCATAAGTTTTATTGATTTTTGACAGGCCGCTGATTCCGGCCAGCAGGATCACGGAATTTTGCTCATCCCGATTAATCGCGTCCAGATCCTCGAAAAAGCCGTGTTTATTGCGCAGCATGGTAATGGGATCCGTATTGGCCGTCACGCCCTGATTGATCATCACGCCGCCGATTAAACTCGGCTCGCCTTCCTCATTGCGTAGGACCGCGCCGATCGCGCGGAAAGAATTATATTCGCCGGTTTTGATCCTCACCCGATAGGTAATATCATAAGTACGCGCGTTGCTGGTCAGAAGCGGCCCCATGACATCCAGATAACGCTTCCTGTCCTCCGGATGGAGATAATCCGCCCAGTTCATGGCGCCGTTTGAGACATATTCGCCCGGAAGCCGAAACAGATCGACGGCGGCTGGGGTATAGCGGGTAAAGCCGCCCTCAACGTGCATCAAAGAAACGAAATTCCCGCCCGACAGCATGGAAAAGGCGTCGAACACGTCGTCCAGCATTTGTTTCTGTTTGGGGTCCATATTAATATTATTATTATTATTTTTATCCTGCTTGCTTTCCATAAAGGGAATCTGTCCTTTCCGCGCGTCCAACGGAGCGTGTATATAATTTATATATTGATTGCAATTTTATCCTCTCTTGGATTATCTGTCAAGAGAAAAATCCGTTTCGGAACGACAGGCGCGGGCAAATTCGCCGTTGCGCGGAGGAGAAAAATCTGTTATAATCAATCAAAACCCGTCAGAAAAATAGAAACGGAATTTAGACA
>CAJOQY010000047.1 GCA_905236835.1 uncultured Oscillibacter sp.
CCGGATCCGGATCTGTTAAATATTTTCCGGATTCCGTATGATTATCATAATATAAAATCTATCTTAAAAGCCGCCGCGATGGGCATGAACCCGGCGCGTATGCTGTCTGATTTGGGACGCGTCCCGGCGCGCGAGATTCAAGAGGCGATACAATCCGGCGATGATGATTCCCTGCCGGGGAAATTATCTCCCGCGATTCAGGAGGCCAAAGACGCGCTGGATACGACGAGAGACCCGCAAATCTGCGATATTATCGCGGATCGCTGGTGTTATGAGGATTTATCTCAAACCGCCGAACAGTCCGGGAGCGAATTTTTGAAAAATTATATCAAATCCCGAATTGACGCTGTTAATTTAAAAGCCTTGGTCCGGACACTGCGCATGGGCAAAAACACGGATTTTTTGCGCGGCGCGTTACTGTCCGGCGGCGGTGTGGATATAGACGCGATTTTAAATATCAGCGCGAACGGCGGAAATAATCTCACGGAAATTTACAACTCCACGGCGTTCAATAAAGCCGCTGAGGCCGGGGCCGACGCGTTAAAATCCGGCGGCGCTTTGACGGAATTTGAAAAACTCTGTGATGACGCCGTGTCTGATGATCTGGACAGCGCGAAATTGATCCCATTCGGGGAAGCTCCGGTGATCGCGTATCTGGCCGCCCGCGAGACGGAATATTCTAATTTACGCATTTTGCTCATGGGACTGGGCGCGGGATTAAATCCGGAGATTATCAGATCCCGTCTGCGGGCGGTCTAATCCAATCAGCAGGACGTGATAAAATGGCAGTAACTTATCAAATCGCCGCCGTGGGCGACTGGGAGTCCGTGATGGGTTTCCGCGCGCTGGGTCTGGACACCTATCCGGCGGCGTCTCCCGAAGAGGCGCGCGAAGAAGTCAAACGCCTCGCCAACACCGACTGCGCCGTGATTTATCTGACGGAGAAACTGGCGAAAGAAATGCCGGATGTGATTTCCCGTTACAAAGACGAGCCGCGGCCCGCGATTATTTTGATTCCGGGCCGTGAGGGTTCTCTTGGCATCGGCAAGGACAGCATTCAGCGCGCCATTGAACGGGCTGTCGGCGCGGATATATTATAATTATATTTAATATATTTAATATAAACGCGGCGCGCGAAAATTTATATTTAATATTATATTTAATATTTATATTTTAATCATATCCCTTTTTTGAATTTATATCGGAAAGAAGGGTTCTTTTGAGCGGAAAAGTTGTGAAAGTCTCCGGACCGCTGGTTGTCGCCACGGGATTGGCGGACGCCAATATGTCCGACGTGGTGCGCGTCGGCCCGCAGCGCCTGATCGGTGAGATATTAACCATGAAGGGCGACACGGCGTCGATACAGGTCTATGAGGAGACATCCGGCCTCGGACCCGGCGCGGAAGTGATTACCACCGGCGCGCCGATGAGCGTTGAACTTGGCCCCGGCATGATCGAGGGCATTTATGACGGGATTCAGCGTCCGTTAGAAAAAATCGTCGAAAAAGTCGGCGCGTGTATCACGCGCGGCGTGGAAGTCCCCGCCGTGGATCATGAGAAGAAATGGGATTTTACCGCCGTCGCGAAAGTCGGCGACAAAGTCACGGGCGGCGATGTGATCGGCACAGTCCCGGAAACGCCCGTGGTATTGCATAAAATCATGGTCCCGCCGAATGTCAGCGGCACGGTGATTAAAATCCAGAGCGGCAAATTTAATGTCTTGGAGACGGTCTGCGTATTAAAATCAGATAACGGCGATGAAATCCCGCTGACGATGATACAAAAATGGCCGGTGCGTATCGGACGGCCTTATAAGACGAAATATCCCCCGAAGCGGCCTTTATGCTCCGGACAGCGTATTATAGACACGCTGTTCCCGATTGCCAAGGGCGGCACGGCGGCGGTTCCCGGCCCGTTCGGATCGGGTAAAACCGTCGTACAGCACCAGTTGGCGAAATGGTCGGACGTGGATATAGTGATTTATATCGGCTGCGGCGAACGCGGAAACGAAATGACGGACGTTTTGCGCGAATTCCCGGAATTAAAAGACCCCCGGACGGGAGAATCCCTGATGAAACGGACGGTCTTGATCGCCAATACGTCGGATATGCCCGTGGCGGCGCGGGAAGCGTCGGTTTATACGGGAATCACGATCGCCGAATATTTCCGCGATATGGGCTATGACGTGGCTGTTATCGCCGATTCGACATCGAGATGGGCGGAAGCCCTGCGCGAAATGTCCGGACGTTTGGAAGAAATGCCCGGTGAGGAGGGCTCTCCGGCTTATTTGGCGTCCCGTCTGGCGCAGTTCTACGAACGCGCCGGGAGCGTGGAATGTATCGGATCTGACGAACGGCGCGGCAGTCTGACCGCTGTCGGCGCGGTATCGCCTCCGGGCGGCGACTTGTCCGAACCCGTTTCACAGGCGACGATGAGAATTGTAAAAGTATTCTGGGCGCTGGATTCGTCCCTTGCCTATCGGCGGCATTTCCCCGCGATTAACTGGTTAAATTCCTATTCGCTGTATCTGGATTCTCTGAAACCGTGGTTTGACGAGAATTTCGGCGATGAGTTTATGCGAAATCGCGGAAAAGCCATGAGCATTTTACAAAATGAGGCAAGTTTAAATGAAATCGTCCAGTTAGTCGGCAAAGATTCCCTTTCGCCGTCGGATCAATTGACGTTGGAAGTCGCCCGTATGGTCCGTGAGGACTTCTTACAGCAAAACGCTTTCACGGATATAGACGGCTATTCGAGCTATGACCGGCAGGGAAAATTATTGGCGCTTGTTTTGGAATACGAGACATTATGCCGGGACGCGATTTCAAAAGGCGCGGAAGCGGCGAAATTGTTTAATATTCCCGTCCGTGAGAAAATCGGACGCGCCAAGAGCGTACCCGCGGACGAATACGAAAAAGCGTATCAGAATATACGCGTTGAGATGGCGAATCAAATCGCGGAAGTGATTTCACAGGGAGGCGAGAATTTATGATCCGGGAATATAAAACCGTAGAAGAAATCGTCAGCCCCCTGATGATGGTCCGCATGGTGGAGAACGTCACTTATGATGAATTGGTCGAAGTCGAGTTACACGACGGGTCTGTACGGCGCGGGAAAGTGCTGGAAGTCAACGGAGATACGGCTGTCGTGCAATTGTTCGAGTCCGCCGCCGGGATTAATCTTGCGAACGCGAAAGTAAGATTTTTAGGCCACCCGTTGGAATTGGGCGTATCCGGCGATATGCTCGGACGCGTATTCAACGGCATGGGACAGCCTATCGACGGCGGCCCGGATATTTTACCCGAAGAATATCGCGATATTAACGGCCTGCCCATGAATCCGGCGGCGCGTGACTATCCGAATGAATTTATACAGACCGGCGTTTCGACGATTGACGGATTAAATACGCTGGTCCGCGGACAGAAGCTCCCGATTTTCTCCGGCTCCGGTCTGCCCCACGCGAACTTGGCCGCGCAAATCGCGCGTCAGGCGAAAGTCCTTGGCGATGAAAGCTCTAATTTCGCCGTCGTATTCGCCGCGATTGGCATTACGTTTGAGGAATCTGAATTTTTCGTCAGCGAATTTCGGCGAACCGGCGCGATTGACCGGACGGTATTATTCTCGAACTTGGCCAATGACCCGGCGGTAGAGCGTATCTCCACGCCGCGTATGGCGTTGACAGCCGCCGAGTATCTGGCGTTTGAGAAGAAAATGCACGTTCTTGTCATTATGACGGATATTACGAATTACGCGGAAGCGCTGCGCGAAGTGTCGGCGGCGAAAAAAGAGGTCCCCGGACGGCGCGGATTCCCGGGTTATTTATATACCGACTTGGCGACGTTATACGAACGCGCCGGACGGCGCCTCGGCAATCCCGGCTCTATCACGATGATCCCCGTTTTGACGATGCCGGAAGATGACAAAACCCATCCCATCCCGGATTTGACGGGTTATATCACAGAAGGGCAAATTATACTCTCCCGCGCTTTATATCGTCAGGGCATTCATCCGCCGGTGGACGTTCTGCCCAGTCTGTCAAGATTGAAAGACAAGGGCGTCGGCAAAGGCAAAACCCGCGAGGATCACGCGGATACAATGAACCAGTTATTCGCGGCGTATTCGACGGGCAAAGATAATAAAGAATTAATGAGTATCTTGGGCGAAGCCGCTTTGACGCCCACGGATCTGTTATACGCCAAATTCGCCGATGAGTTTGAACGCCGTTACGTCAATCAGGGCTACGAGGAAAACCGGAGCATTGAGGAGACGTTAAATCTCGGCTGGGAATTGTTAAGCATCCTGCCGAAAGCCGAATTGAAGCGTATCAAGCCGGAATTGATTGAAAAATACTGGCCGAAACAGGACAAAGCCAATCCGGACGGAAAAGCAGGCGCGGAATCGGACGCGGCGGAAAATTAAAGGGGGGGTAACTTATGCCGGAAATTACGGTAAGCCCTACCCGAATGGAATTGACCAGATTAAAAGGCAAACTGCGCACGGCTCAGCGCGGCCATAAACTGTTGAAAGACAAGCGTGACGAACTCATGAAACAGTTTTTGGATACCGTGCGGGAAGTGCGGGCCTTGCGCGCGGAAGTGGAATCCGAGTTGATGACGGCGCATAACGCGTTTACAGTCGCGTCGGCGTTGATGAGTTCACAGGCCATGGAAGAGGCGCTGGCCTATCCCAAACAGTCCGTCGAATTGACTATGACGACGAAAAATATCATGTCCGTCAATGTCCCCGTGTATCACTTCCAGACGAAAACGCAGTCCGACGCGGATATATATCCCTATGGATTCGCGGCGACATCGGGCGAATTGGATTCCGCCGTGGACGCGCTGGGGAAAGTGTTTCAAAAAATGCTGAAACTGGCGCAGATCGAGAAAGCGGCGCAGTTAATGGCGGAGGAAATCGAAAAGACAAGACGGCGCGTCAACGCGCTGGAATACGTCATGATTCCCAATACCCAAGAGGCGATTCGTTATATCACGATGAAGCTCGATGAAAATGACCGCGCCACCACAACAAGATTGATGAAGGTCAAAGATATGATTCTGAAAGAGGCCATTGACGAACGGCGGGCGAAAGACGCGGAAGTTATGGCGAAAGCGGGAGAATCCGGTAAC
>CAJOQY010000048.1 GCA_905236835.1 uncultured Oscillibacter sp.
CCGGCGAATTCCAGAAAGTCCCGCGTCCGCGTGTCCTCCGGACATTCGTTCGAGGACATGGTTCGGGAATTTCATGAGGAAATGAGCGGATATTAAACGTGAAACGCGGTCAGTATCGGGAGGCGGCGCGGTATGGCATATGACGGAAAAATTCTGCGCCGCGCGCGGGAAAAATATGAGACGGACAAAGAAGCCCGACGCGTCGCGTATGAGACGCGGCGGGAGGCGCTTCTCAGCAAACAGCCGCGTCTGCGGGAACTGGACAAGCGGCTTCGTTCCGCGCCCGGACGGATTCTGTCCGCCGCCCTGCGCAAAGGCGTCGATCCCCGACCCGCCATGGAGCGATTAAAACGCGAAAATCTCAGCCTTCAGGCGGAACGGAAAAAGATTTTATTACAAATGGGACTGCCGGAAAACGCTCTGGAAAATATTCCGTTATGTCCCGTCTGCGGCGACTCCGGATACCGGAACGGGCGTGTCTGTTCCTGCCTGAAAAAATATTATACCCGGGAACAGCGGAAAGAATTGTCCCGGATGTTAAATTTAAACGGCCAGAGTTTCGGGACGTTTTCGCTGGAATTTTATTCGGATCAGCATTACGAGAATTACGACGATTCCCCGCGAAAAAATATGGAAAAAATACGAAATCTTTGCGTGGATTATGCGCGCGCGTTCAGACCGGATATTGGAAATCTCCTGTTTTCCGGCTCTACCGGGCTGGGAAAAACATTTTTGTCCGCGGCGATTGCCCGCGAAGTCAGTTCCAAAGATTTTTTTATTATATACGACACGGCGGGAAGAATTTTCGCTCGCTTTGAACACCGGAAATTTGGCCGTGATGATATGGACGAAAGCGGGGAGGATGTCAAAAATATTCTGTCCTGTGATTTGCTGATTCTGGATGATCTGGGTACTGAAATGAAAACGTCGTTTACACAAAGTATATTATACGAAATCATCAACACGCGGCTTTTGGAAAAAAAAGCCACGATTATCAATACGAATTTAGATTTGGAAGAGATAGAATCGCGTTATTCGCCGCAGATTACCTCCCGCCTGCTGGGAGAATATCGTTATTTGCCGTTTTATGGAAAAGACATCCGGGATATAAAAAGAGACCGCCAGAAAAATCGACGAAATGAGACATAAAATCACATTCCACCTGTTGATTTTTATATCACAGCCCTGTATAATTATTTTATAATAACAAGAGATAAAAAATTATAAACAGAAAAATTGATTTCGGCGGGAGTGATATAATATGACGGATGAGGAAAAAATTTTATCCGGTGAAAACGATGACGCCAATATTTTCCGTCGTTTCGCGGCGTGGGCGCGGAACTTGTTCGGCGCGGAAAAGCCGAATGATGACGATCATCATAATGATCCGATTCTGGAACAGCTCAAATATGTGGAAAATGAAAAGACAAAGGATTATATTCAAAAGCGTTTAATTGTCCAGATTGATTATTATCGCTTCAACAGCAGGGAAAACAAAGCGCATTATCAGCGTTTGATGAGAAGTTCTATTATTATCGGCGCGCTGATTCCTGTCGCCGCCGTACTCGCCGACGGCAATCTGCCGATGAAATTTGTGATTTCAATTCTTGGCGCGTCCGTCACGGCCATCAACGCGCTGTTGTCCATCCACAATTATCGAGATTTATGGCTGGAGCATCGCAATATCCGGCAGAGACTGGAGCGGACCCTGTATCTGTATTTTAATGACGCCGG
This sequence comes from uncultured Oscillibacter sp., assembly GCA_905236835.1. Taxonomy (GTDB): domain Bacteria; phylum Bacillota; class Clostridia; order Oscillospirales; family Oscillospiraceae; genus Oscillibacter. Next base: position 1,735 of record CAJOQY010000048.1, read on the forward strand.
ACCGTTCTATCAAGGTACGCGGAAAGAAAAAGACGAACTTTTAATTTCCACTTGTGAAATGGATATGGAACGGGAAACAAGCAAATGGCTGTCCATGTGGAAGAAGCCGGACGAGGAGAAACAAGAGGCGAAAAAAGAGGAACAGGATAAATAAAAGCGCCCAAAAATAGACGGGGGATTTTTTTCATCAAGGGAGAGGTAAATTCTTATGGTAACGCGCTCAGATGATTGCGTCAAGCGGGATCAATGCGTCCGTAACGGCAACGGCCTTGTGCATTTCAAAGATATTGCAAA
>CAJOQY010000049.1 GCA_905236835.1 uncultured Oscillibacter sp.
TGCTTTTGCGCCTGATCCAGTTCTTTCGCCGCCGCTTCCATTTTTTCCACTTGTTCGCGGGTGAAAGAAATCATCTCCGGCGCGTCTTTTTTCGCCGTCTTTTTTTCCGTATCTCGCGCGGCGTTTTTCTCCGGATTCACATCCGGCGCGTCCGGCGTCCGATCGCGCTTTTCCCCGGATTTCTCCGGCTGTTTTTCCCGCTCTTTCCCAGACGTTTGATCCGTTCCTGTCGTTTTATCCGCTTCTTTTTCCCGTTTCGCTTCCCGTTCTTTCTCCGATTTCTGTCCGGATTGATTTTTGAATTTATCCGCTTGCTTCTCTGATTCTTTTGATATTTTTGATTCTTCCGCTGATGCCATATTCGTCATGTTTCCGTTTCCTCCTCTCCGGGGGGCAGGGCGGGAGACCCGAACAGACGGGACAATCCCTCCGCGAAACCGGTCAGACGGGCAATCACAGCCGCGTAATCCATACGCGTGGGGCCAACGACGCCAATCAAACCGCGCATATCCTCCCCGATGTCGTAACTCGCGACAACCACACTGGTATTTTTTAAAACATCCGCCACATTTTCAGGACCGATTAAAATCCGAACCGGTCCGGATTCCTCCGGCACGGGCAGACTGTCTTTTTCATCCGAAAGCACGCCCATCAACGCGTGGGCTTTTTCGGCGTCCTGAAATTCCGGGAATTTTAACAACTCTCTTGCCCCGGCGGTGATAATCCGCCTCTGCTGTTCTTCCAATAAATCCCCCGCGTATGACGCGATTTGCGATAATAACAAAAACGCCGAAGGGGATATTTGCGCCGTCAGCGCCATCAAACGCCGGTCCATCTCTATGGCCGATACGCCCGTAAATTGATTATTTAATATATTCGCGATGACGGATATATTTTCCGATTCCAGCGGCAGTCCCAGCCTGAACAACTGACTTTTCACCCGGCTGTTTGACAGCATAATCACGGCGATACAGCCGGACTCATCCACAGGCAGTAAATCAAAACGCCTTGCCGTCAGCGGCGATTTCCCCGCCGCCGAGACATACGCCGGATAATTCAAATAAGCCGCCGCCGCCTGTCCCGCCCGCGTGATAATTCTATCCAGTTCCCGCAGACGGGTCTGTAACGCCGCCTGAATCGCTTCCGTTTCCTGTTCGGATAATCTTCTTTGCTCCATCAGCTCGTCCACATAAAGGCGATACCCCTGCGGCGTCGGGACGCGTCCCGCTGACGTGTGCGGTTGTTCGATACAGCCCATCTCCGTCAGATCCGCCAGTTCGTTCCGTATCGTCGCGGCGCTGATCCGTCCGTTCATGTGCCGTGAAATCGTCCGCGATCCGACCGGTTCCGCCGTCCGGACATAATATTCCACGACAATTTTTAAAATTTTCTTTTTCCGTTCCGTCAGTTCCATCTTCGCCGCCTCCCTCCGGGTTACGGCCTTCGATCTATTTTTTTCGCTATTTTTCACTATATTATAATTATATTAATTATCATATCCGATCTTATCATATCTTGATATATCATTCCCGCTGTCTTTGATTTTTCATGATTTTTATAAATTTTATAATTTTTCTGTTAGCGCTCATTTCCCCTGAGCGCTAACAGGAGTGTAACACACTCCCGCGCCGTTGTCAACGGGCGGAAGATAAACAATTTGTAAACTCGTATCGAAAACGCGCGGGCGGCGGCGTTGTAACCCCGTTTGACTTGACAGGATCCATCTGATTCAGCCGGAGAAATCGCCTGATCCGGCTTAGGATTCAGATTCGCCGTCAAGCGCTGTCACAAGAACGCCGATTAAAACAACCGCGCCGCCCAGATATAATGGCGGGGATGAAATCCATATGGGCGTATCCGCCAGCGCGCAAAGACAGAATATCACGCCGCAGCCCGCGTATAGGACAAAACGCCTGAGATTTCCCGACTGGAACGCGAAACCGGACAGGCTGTAACAGGCCAGCGTCAAAAACGACAGCGCCAGCAATTCGATCCAATAGCGTTCCATAACGGGATTGATGGAATCCAGCCGATATGCCGACACCAGACGAACCACCATGGCGACAGGCGGAATTAAAATCAATTCCCGGCGCGGCGTCCGTTTTTCCGTGATATTTTCCGTATCCGCGCCGTTTTGATCATTTCCCGCGTCCGCGCCGCCGTATCTGTCAGCCAATTCCGGGGATTTGCCCGCGGCGGCGAATAATATCCAAACAACCCCGGCGGAAAGCGTCAACACGCCGGATACGGGCAACAGCGTCCCCGCTCCCAGACCGATTTCTCTTAATAATAACGCCGCCGCGTCGCTGTGCGGCGCGATTCCGACGCTTTCCGCCAAATCAATCAATCCCGCCAAGATCATCAAACCGCCGCCCGCCGCGATGACATACGGCGTCCACGCGCGATTCGCCCGGAACGGGAACGCGATCATATAATTATCTCCCGGATTTTTACCCGTGTTTTCGACCGCGTTTCTTTTTATATATCCGCCTGTCTGATAAAAACTAAAAATCATCAGTCCGACGGCATACGCGGCCAGCAGAACGGGCAAAGCCCATGTGAAAACCCCGGACACGGGCAGACCGGTATCGGGTTCAAATCCCGCGTGATTCTGGATGATCCGCAGGATAAAAGCCGCGCAGCCTCCTGTTACCGCGTATATGGGAAAAATCCTCCGCGCGTTTCTGGCATTCATGTTCAATTCCCCCGCTTTTTTTAATATTTTAAAATATATAAAAAATATAAAAATATAAAATCAATAATTTTAGAAAAAACGTCTTGCAATCAAAACGGGATTCTGTTATGATAATTATTACGCCGTGAACAGGCATGATATATGATTTATGATTTATTATATAAATCATATATGAAAATTAAATGAGAAGAGAGGAGGAAACTGCTACAAAATACCGATGGCTAATCGGGAATTTACGCCCGTGGAGAGTACAAGAA
>CAJOQY010000050.1 GCA_905236835.1 uncultured Oscillibacter sp.
AATGTCATTCACTTTAAGAAATCCCCCCAGCCGCTTCGCGGCTTTCCCCCCTTTCACAAGGGGGGCTTGAGACGCTTTCTCCCGTTTCGCCCCCCTTGTCAAAGGGGGGTGGCGCGTCAGCGCCGGGGGGATTCAATGAAGTGAATGACATTGGGCGCGTTGGCCGTCCGCCAAGGACCGCCGGGGGGGATTCCGTTCAGTTTATGATATTGCGCGTGATATGATTTTCATACGCGTTTAACGCTGTTATCATTTCCCGCGCCACAGCCTGAATGACCGGCACGGCGACGGAATTCCCGCATTGCTTTTTTACTTTCCCATAGGGAACGACGATTTTATATGAATCCGGAAACCCCTGCATTCTTAACATTTCCCGTTCCGTCGGCCTTCGTTCGTCGTTGATCAAAATATAATTCGCCGACGCGCCCGCCCGGAGCGCGGACGAATACGGATGAGGCGTAATCGAACCCGCTATATTTTCATGGGAAATATACGGTTTCGGATAATTTTTGTCTTTCAGACGCCGTAAACGCGATTCTCTGATCGCGTCCCTTACATAATATTTTTCACTGACTTGATGTTCTAATATTTCAGAAAGCGTTTTTCGCTCTTTTTCGGGGACGGGAGGCGGAAAATGAAAATCTATGTTATTTAAAAACCCGACAATGATGACCCGTTCCCGTTTCTGCGGCACGCCATAATCCAGAGCGTTTAACACTTTCGCGTGAACATGATAGCCCAACGCTTCCAAATGTTCTTTGATAATTCTGAACGTATTCCCTTTATCATGCGCGGCCAAATTTTTGACATTTTCCAACAGAAACGCCGGAGGGCGTTTTTCTTTTAATATCCGTTCTATCTCAAAAAATAAAGTCCCGCACGTTTCGTTGGAAAATCCCTCTTTTTTCCCGATGATGGAAAAACTCTGACACGGAAAACCGCCAAGCAAAATATCAAAATCCGGCACATCCCCGGCGGGAATCCTTGTGATGTCGCCTGACGGATGTTCGCCAAAATTCGCCTGATATGTTTTACAGGCGTCCTCGTCAATCTCGGATGAAAAAACGCATTTGCCGCCGACAGCCTCAAAGCCTAATCTGATTCCGCCTATCCCGGCGAATAAATCAATAAATCTGAACGCGTCCCACATATTTCAGCCCCTATCCATCGCGCGAATATCAATCGAATTTTATTTTATATATTTTATATTTTTATATCATACGTCAAAGCCAAAATCAAGCCCGGAAAAAAGATTATACTTTTCGACGGAAATATGATATACTCTCCTGACAGAATTTATAGATAAAGAAGTGATGATATGACGGATATGGAAAAACGCTCCGCCGCCGCGCGATTCGCGGCGCGCTGGCAAGCGCGGGGCGACGAAAAACAGGAAACGCAGACTTTCTGGATCGAACTGCTCAGAACCGTGTGCGGCGTGGAAAATCCGGAACAGTTTATCGCGTTTGAACTGCCTGTCAAACTCAGCCATACCAGCTTTATTGACGGCTTTATATCGGCTACCCGCGTTTTGATTGAACAGAAAAGCGCGAATATCAATCCGCGTACAGCGTACCGCCAATCTGACGGCTCCATGCTGACGCCTTTCCAGCAGGCGCGGCGTTACGCCGGATACCTGCCCCATAATCAAAACCCGCGCTGGATCGTGGTCTGTAACTTCCGGGAATTTCATATTCATGACATGAACCGTCCCAATGACGCGCCGGAAATATTATATTTAACGGATTTGGCGCGGGAATATTCCAGATTAAATTTCCTGACGGATACCGGGGATGAAAATATCAAAAAAGAAACGGAGATCTCCCTGAAAGCCGGGGAAATCGTCGGCATGATTCACAAGGCGCTGTTGAAACAATATAAAAACCCGGACAGCCCGGAGACGCTCAAAAGCCTGAACGCGTTATGCGTCCGGCTGGTGTTCTGCCTTTACGCCGAAAGCGCGCCGAACGTGTTTCGCCGGAATCAGTTTCACGATTATCTCAACGCCCACCGCGCCGACGCCAGAATCGCCCTGATCCGTCTGTTTCAGGTTCTTGATCAAGATCCCGCCAAGCATGAACGCGATCCCTATCTGGAAGATGATTTAAACGCGTTTCCCTATGTCAACGGCGGGCTGTTCGCCGATGAAAATATTGAAATTCCCCGGCTGAATGATGAAATCATTGACCTGATTCTCCAAAAAGCGAGCGGGGATTTCAACTGGTCCCAAATTTCGCCGACCATCTTCGGGGCCGTCTTTGAGTCCACGCTGAACCCAGAGACCCGGCGCGGCGGCGGTATGCACTATACGTCCATCGAAAACATCCACAAAGTCATTGACCCGCTGTTTTTGAACGCTTTAAAAGCCGAATTTGACGCAATCAAAGCCATCGCCGCGGACCGTACACGCGACGCGAAACTCCGTAATTTTCAAAAGAAACTTGCGTCGCTGAAATTTTTGGACCCCGCCTGCGGCTCCGGAAATTTCCTGACGGAAACTTATTTATCTTTGCGCCGGATCGAAAACGACGTGATTTCATTTCTGAACCGTGATCAGATCGTCATGGACGTGGGCAGCCCAATACAGGTATCTATCAGCCAGTTTTACGGGATTGAAATCAACGATTTCGCCGTGACGGTGGCGCGGACCGCGTTATGGATCGCGGAAAGCCAAATGATGAAAGAAACCGAGGATGTCGTCCATATGCCGCTTGATTTTCTGCCGCTGAAAACGTCCGCGAACATCACGGAGGGGAACGCGCTCCGGCTGGACTGGGAAAAAATCGTCCCAAAATACGAATTAAATTATATCATGGGCAATCCGCCGTTTGTGGG
>CAJOQY010000051.1 GCA_905236835.1 uncultured Oscillibacter sp.
AATAATAATAATATACGCGCGGCGCGGAAAAGCGGCGAACCGGACGCGCGCGGGCGGGCGCGCTTCCCGGAATCCAATATGCTGGCTTATTTTATCGTGTTGATCTTATTCGCGCTGGCCGCCGCGCCGGTCAACCTGACATTGGCGGCGGCGGAAGGCGTCCTGACGGCGGCGTTATATATTATATTTATCCGGGGCCGCAAACGCCAGCGCCGCCAATGGCTGCAATATATCGACAGCGTGACCGGAAGCGTCAACACGGCGGGGAAATCGAATTTGATCAATTCGCCCCTGCCTACGATGGTGTTCCGTCCCGATACGGGCGGCATGATCTGGAGCAACGAGGGCTTTCAGAATCTGACGAACCTGAACGAGGGCTTGTTTGAAACGCGCGTGGAGGACGTGATCCCCGGCTTCCCGGTTCAATGGCTTCTGGAGGGCAAACGGGAATGCCCGGAGCATTTAATTATAGGCGGACGGCGTTTCCGCGTGTATGGCAGTCTGGCGCGGGCGCGCGGAAAAGAAACGGCGATGATCGCCACGACGTATTGGGTGGAAACCACGGAATTTGACGCCTTGAAAACGCGTTATGACGAGTCCCGGCCCGTGCTGGCGGTGTTGCTGCTGGATAATTATGAAGATCTGGTCAAAACCTGTTCGGACGCGCAGAGAAGCGCGTTAATGGCGCAAATCGACGGAAAAATCAACGACTGGACCCGGACAGGGTTATTATTACGCACGGAACGGGATAGATATATCTGCTTATTCGACGAAAAATTATTTGAACAGTTCGAGACGGAACGATTTTCGATTTTAGATTCCGTTCGGGAAATTCACACGGAGGACGGACAAAACCCGACGTTGTCCATCGGCGTGGGCAAGGACGCGGAAGGATTCGGGGAATTATACAAAAGCGCGGGCGTGGCGCTGGAAACGGCGTTAAGCCGCGGCGGGGATCAGGCGGTCGTGAGAAGCAGGCTGGATTTCGCGTTTTACGGCGGCAGATCGAAAGCGACGGAAAAACGCACGAAAGTCAAATCCCGCGTCATGGCGAACGCTTTATCGGGATTAATGCGGGACGCGGATATGATTTATATCATGGGCCACGCGTATTCGGACATGGACGCGGTCGGGGCCGCCGCCGGCGTGAACTGCGCCGCGCGCGTATTGAACAAGCCGTGTCATATTATTATCCGCGAGGACAAATCCGCCGCGCGGCCTTTGATCGAGAAATTACAGTCCGTGCCGGAATATAAAGATATATTTTTAGACCCGGACGAGGCGTTTTTGAAATTACAGCCCGGTACGCTGTTGATTATTGTGGATACGAACAGGCCGGAAATGGTGGAAAGCCCGCAGATTTTGGACTCCTGCAACCGCGTCGCCGTGATTGACCATCACAGACGGGCGGCGTCTTATATCGAAAACGCCGCGTTTAGTTTTCATGAAACATACGCGTCATCGGCGTCGGAGCTGGTATCCGAGTTATTGCAATACATGGTGAATCCGAAAGATTTGTTGAAATCCGAGGCGGAAGCGATGCTGGCCGGAATTGTATTGGATACGAAACATTTCGCGCAAAGAACCGGCGGACGGACGTTTGAGGCGGCGGCGTTCCTGCGCCGGTGCGGGGCCGATACGGAAAACGTGCAGAAATTATTTCAAAATGATTTGCGCGAAATGGTTTCGCGTTATGGGATTATCCGGCGCGCGGAGATATATCCGCGCGGGGTGGCGCTGGCGGCGGCGGAACAGCAGGACGGCGCGGACCGCGTGACGGCGGCGCAGGCGGCTGACGAGTTATTGACGCTCAAAGGCGTTCGGGCGTCGTTTGTGTTATATCCGGATCAGAACGCGGTGCAGATTTCCGCGCGGTCATTGGGAGATATTAACGTACAGGTGATTTTAGAGGCTTTGGGCGGCGGCGGCAATTCCACGGTCGCCGGGGGCCGCGTGGAAAACGCGAATATAAAAGAAATCCGCAAGCGTCTGACGGACGAGATTGAAAATTATTTCGAGACGCAGACGCAGTAAAAAAGCGGAATAGATAAGAAAAAAGCGGGGGGAGATTGATTGAAACGGCTGTTGATATTATATATCAATAGGATTATAATTTTTATAATAATTTTATCGGGCCTGACGGGTGTTTTCATGATTTTTCATCCCGTGTCCGCGCTGGCGGATCAGGAAATCAGGCCGGATGAGGGCGCGTTGACGGCGGCGAAAGCGTGGGGCGGAACCTGCGGCGACGGCGTGGCGTGGAGCATGGGCGAGGACGGATTATTGACAATCCGGGGCAGAGGCGCGATGGATGATTTTTTAAATCCCCGGAACGCGCCTTGGCGCGTGAACGGCCATGTATTAAATATCGAGCGGATACAGGTGGATTACGGCGTCAGCGCGATTGGCAACAACGCGTTCACGGACTGTCAGAATTTGATCGCCGTCTATCTTCCGGGCAGTGTGACAAGCGTCGGCAACGCGGCCTTTACAAGATGTTACAGCCTGACGGATGTGATCTTGGAAGAGGGATTGCGAAAGATCGGGAATCACGCTTTCAGCGAGTGTCTGGCCATGCGGGAAATCATACTGCCGGAAAGCCTGAATACCATCGGACAGGCGGCGTTTTCCGGCTGCGAGGGGCTTGACTGGATTTCGCTCGGAAGTAATATGAAAAAAATCGAGCCGTATAGTTTCAAAGGCTGTTATAGTTTGTCACAGGCGGATTTGACGGATAATATTATCACGATTGGACAGGAAGCGTTCGCGGATTGTATTTCGATGGAAAATTTGCGCCTGCCCCGGCGCGTGTCGGATATAGGACCCGGCGCGTTCGCGGGTTGCGCGTCCCTGTCGGAAATTGAAATCCCGGCGACAGTGACGGAAATCCGGGAGGGGACATTTCGGGACTGCGGGTTAAAAAGCGTCAATCTTCCCAACGGAATCGACGCGATCGGACAACAGGCGTTCGGCGGATGTGATAATTTAAGATATATTTATTACGCCGCGAACCGGACGCGCTGGAATCAGATCCGGATGGATGATTTCAGACAGCAGATCAGCGCGCAAAATATTCAAATCCGATTCGCCGATGACAGCGCGGCGGAACTTCCGGCGGCGATAGAAAATATTAAATCCGACGGGTGGCGCGTATCGGTGGAAATCTCCGGCGAACCCGGAACGGGGACCACGCTTTTCGCGGCGTTTTATGACGCCGGCGGGCGGTTTTTGGGAATCCGCACGCAGGCGGCGGACGAGGCGCGGACCTATTCCGTCGCGGAGATTCCCGGCGCGGGACGCGTGAAGGCGTTTTTGCTGAATCCGGACGGGCGTCCGGCGGCGGAAGCCAGAGAACAAACCGTGTCAACGTGAGATTTTTGATCAAATAATTTCGATATTATTTCATTATTTCGCTTATAAAATAATATAAAATAATATAAAATCTAAATAAGGAGATTTAAAAATGAAAGTGATTTTATTAAAAAACGTGGCCGGAAAAGGCAAAGAGGGACAGATGGTGGAAGTGGCGGAAGGATACGCCCGGAATTATTTACTGCCCCGGAAACTGGCGATCCCGGCGACAACGGACGCGATGAATACGATGAAAATCAAGGAAAAAGCGCGCAAGGCGGAGGAAGCGCGTCAGAAAGCCGAGGCGGAAGCGACCGCGGAACAGCTGAAAAACTGCATGGTGCGTATCACGGCGCGCGGCGGCGACAACGGAAAATTATTCGGGTCGATTACATCGAAAGAAATCTCGGATGAGTTGAAAAATCAATATCATTTAGATATATCCGGCAAAAAATTAGTTCTGCCGGAAGCGATTAAGACATTCGGCAATTACGAGGTACAGGCGAAATTGGGCTTCGGTATCAACGGCATTGTATATGTGCAGGTATATGAAAAGAAATAAAATAAAATAAAAATAAAATAAAAATTCGCTGTTGCATGACGGGGGTATGATAACGCATGGCGGATGAGGAATTTCTTTTGAAACAGGTTCCCTATT
>CAJOQY010000052.1 GCA_905236835.1 uncultured Oscillibacter sp.
GTCCGCCGGGGTGTTGTCCCGTCGTGCGTCTGACGCCCACACAGCCGGTCGCAAGACGCTTTTTTTCCGCGTTCCCGGCTTCCATTTGATTTTCTTCCCGATATTTTAATACAAATCCAAACGCCGTTTTGTCCGCCAATGTCCCAATCGTCCCGGCGCGGAATACCTGCGTCTCGCCAAACATCTCAATGGCGTGTTTATGCGCCGTCGCCTGATATTCGCCGGAGAAATTTAAATCTATATCCGGCACTTTTCCGCCGCCGTAGCCTAAAAACGTCTCAAACGGGATGTCAAATCCGTCTTTGATATAGAAAATATCGCAATCCGGGCATTTTTTATCCGGCATATCCGCGCCGCACCCGTAACCGGAATTCTCCGGCGCGAATTCCACGCGCTTGCATTTCGGACAGCGATAATGCGGCGGGAGCGAATTGACTTCCGTGATTCCGGATAAATACGCCGCCAGCGACGATCCCACACTGCCCCGCGAGCCGACAAGATAGCCATGTTCCAGCGATCTTTGCACAAGTTTCTGCGCGGACATATAGACAACGTCATATTTGCCTAAAATACCGCTTAATTCGATTTTTAATCGCTCTGTAATCGCTTCCGGCGGATTGTCGCCGTACAGGTCATATAATTTGCGATATATTAAATCATTTAATTCCTGTTCCGAATTGGCAAGCCGGGGCGGGAATAATTGTTTCGGCAATAATTCGATTTTTTCCACACGGTCCGCGATTGCGCGCGGATTTGTCACGACAACCTCAAACGCTTTGTCTTTTCCAAGATATTCAAATTCTTTCAGCATTTCATCCGTTGTCTTGAAATAAATCGGCAGCGGCGCGTTGGCGTCCGGGAATTTTTTCGACGCAAGCAAAATCCGCCGGTATATTTCATCTTCCGGCTCCAGAAAATGCACGTCTCCCGTCGCGCAGACGGGTTTGTTTAACTCCTCGCCTAATTTTACGATCACGCGGTTGAAATCTTTTAAATCCTCCTCTGAACGCGCGTCACCGTTGCGCAACAAAAACGCGTTGTTGCATAACGGCTGGATTTCCAGATAATCATAAAAACGCGCGATTCGTTTTAATTCTTCCCAGTCTTTGCGCTCCCGGACGGCGCGAAACAGTTCGCCCGCCTCACACGCCGAGCCGATAATAATCCCGTCGCGATGTTCTTTCAACAGCGTCTTGGGTATGATCGGGAATTTTTTGAAATATTTCAAATTCGACGCGGATATGATTTGATATAAATTTTTCAATCCCGTTTTATTTTGCGCGATTAAAATAATATGCCTTGGCCGCCGTCCGGCGATACTGGCCTGAGATCTTAATTTTTCCATTTCGGGATTTATCTCTTGTATATTATTAATCCCGCGTTCACGCAGGGTTTTCCAAAACGGGATCAGCATATAAGCCACCGTCGCGGCGTCGTCGGACGCCCTGTGATGCCGGAATGACGGCAATTCCAATCTGTCAGCGACTATATCTAATTTAAATTTTTTCAAATCCGGGAGTAAATTCTGCGCTAAAATCAAAGAATCTATATAAGTCGGCTTGAAATTTAAATTTTCACGTTCACAGCCTGTCCGGATAAAGCCTATATCAAATTCCGCGTTATGCGCCGCCAACGGACGGTTGTCAACGAATTTTAAAAACGCTTCCAACGCTTCCCGCTGTGACGGCGCGTCTTTCAGCATTTCATCCGTGATTCCCGTCAGACCCGTGATTTCCGGCGTCAGCGGCCTTTCCGGATTGGCGAATATTTGAAATTTATCGACAATCTCACCGTTTTTTAATACCACAGCGCCAATTTCCGTGATCAAATCCCTGTCGGATTTTAATCCCGTCGTTTCTATATCAAAACAGACGATTTCATCTTCAAGTTTGATATTATCCGTTCCGTGAATCGCGATCCTGTCGTCAATATTATTGACATAATATCCTTCAAGGCCGTATAAAATTTTAATCTTATCCCCGGCGGCGCGCCACGCGTCCGGGAAAGACTGCGCCGTTCCGTGATCCGTGATCGCTATCGCGGGATGTCCCCATCTGATCGCCGTTTTGACCGCCGCCGCCGTATCCGTCAAAGCGTCCATATTGGACATTTTGGTATGCAAATGCAATTCCACGCGTTTGACTTCCGCCTGATCCCGCCGTTCCTCATGCGTAATAATATTAATATTCACGGGATTTAACTGCATATCTTTCTTATCCCATGTCTCTTCCATTTTACCCTGTACGCAAAGCCACATGCCCGGCTTTATCGCGTTTTCCAGTTCACGCGCCTCTTTCTCGTTTAAACTTTTTTGCACCGTCACGGAATTTGTATAATCCGTCAGATCAATATTACAGCGCCAGAATCCCGGGCGGCGCGTCTCGCGGCACTCAAATCCGAATACTTTCCCGGCGACGGCGATATTCGCCATTTTAAGATTTAATTCTTTCATGGGGACAGGCTGGATTTTAATCCAGTTTCCCATTAAAACGCCATCCGGCTTATTATTATTTTGATTATTATTTTTGCTGTTTGACAACGATTTTTTTCCGCCGCCGTTGCCATGACCGCCGCCGCCACGATTGCCCATGCCGCCGGACGAATTGCCGCTTCGATTGCCCACGCCGCCGGACGAATTGCCGCGATTTCCCGCGCCGCTGTCGCGGTTTCCCGCCGCGCCGCCGTTCCCACCGCCGGATAAGCCGACGCCGTTCCTGTCCGAACCGCCAAACGCGGGAGCGGATAAACATTCCACTTTGGCATGGGAAAAACCGTAAGATGAACAAATCCCGTCCTGCACAACGCGGCATTCTTCATCTGATAAAATATAATCCTCGGACCGCAGACGCAGGGAAATCGCGCTTTGATTCAAATCAATCACGCCCGCCGTGATTTCACTCCCGGCCAATCGCAGTCTCAAAGACGGATCCAGCGGCAGTCTGGAAAACATTTGAAAAAATGGTATGATCTGATTCGCCATAAATCCTCGCGCTCCTGTGTATCCGGCTGATCCGTTATGATAATAATCTTAATATGTAGATTATATTATAATTTCTCGATTTCAGCCATTAACGCGTTTAAAAGTTGATCCTGTGGGAGTTTATATAATATTTCGCCTTTTTTGAATAACAATCCCTCGCCGTTGCCGCCGGCGACGCCAATATCGGCGTCGGACGCCTCTCCCGGTCCGTTGACGGCGCAGCCCATCACGGCCACGGTTATATTTTTATCGCAATTCGCCAGACGCCGTTCCACTTCTTCCGCCAATGGGATTAAATCAATCCGCGTTCTGCCGCACGTCGGACAGGCGATTAAATTCACGCCCTGTTTTCTTAATCCGGCGGCGGATAAAATCTTTTTCGCGGCGTAAATTTCCTCTATGGGATTCGCCGTCAGCGTGACGCGGATGGTGTCGCCGATTCCCATACATAACAGGCCGCCGATTCCCATCGCGGATTTGATCATGCCCATGGACGGCGTTCCGGCTTCCGTCACGCCCAAATGCAACGGATAATCCGTCGTATCATGTAAAATTTGATACGCCGCCATTGTCAACGGGACGTTAGAGGATTTGACGGAAATACAGATATTATCAAAATCAAATTGATTGCATAATTTGACATGACCCATCGCGCTTTCGGCCAGCGCTTCCGCCGTGACGCCGTGATATTTCGCGCGCAGATTTTTTTCCAGCGAACCGCCGTTGACGCCGATTCTAATCGGGATATTTTTCGCTTTGCAAATATCAATCACGGCTTTGACGCGTTCCGACCCGCCGATATTGCCCGGATTGATTCTGATCGCGTCAATTCCGCGTTCGGCGCAGATCAAAGCCAATTTATAATTAAAATGTATATCGGCGATCAGCGGGATAGAAATTCTTGATTTGATTTGATCAATCGCGCGCGCCGCCGCTTCGTCCGGGACGGCTACCCGGATAATCTCACATCCGGCGTTTTCCAGTTCGTGAATTTGATTCACAGTCGATTCTATATCATCCGTTTTCGTGTTGCACATGGATTGTATGCTAACCGGCGAACCGCCGCCAACCGGTACTTGTCCGACGAATAATCTTTTTGTCGTTTTCACAATATTCCCCGTCCTGTTCCATTTAATCTTCATAATGCGTCCACATACTTAAGATAAAAATTTCTTTTGTCGTCTCTTTGACTTGGTAAACAATTCTGTGTTGACGGTTAATGCGTCTGGAATATGATCCGGCTAAATCTCCTACTAATTTTTCATAAGGCGGCGGCGTTTGAAATGGATTTTCCTGAAGAATATTTAAAATCCGTTTCGTTTTATGTTCCAATTTCGCATGTGCAAGCAATGTTTTATGCTTTTGCGCTTTGTGAGAGAAAATAATAGTGTACATTACCATTTTTCGTCCGCTTGATAAACTTCGCCGGTTTTCCAATCTTCTTTCATGGCATCCAGAATTTCTTCAGCTGTCCGGGGGTGATTCATGATAGAAATCGTCTCCAATATGCCCCGATATTCTTCCTCACTCATCACGACAGCGGCGCCGTTCTCCGTATCGACATGAATAATATGTCCCTGTGAAATGGCGGAGTCCATATATTCAGAAAAATTTTGATAAAAACGCGTTGCGTTGGTTGTAATCATTTCAAAAACACCCTCCCTGTAATTTCCGTCGCTTCATCCCGCAGTAACGCCAACAGCCAAACGTCGAGTAATTTCCCGGCTTTCCATACGCCGTCCCGCAAGACGCCCTCTAATACAAATCCGTTTTTCTCCAATACCCGTCTGGACGCCGGATTTCTCGTGTATACTTTCGCGTAAATTCTCGCCAAATCATAACGCGCGAACGCTTCCCGGCAGATTTGTCCCGCCGCGATTGTCATAATACCCTGTCCCCAGAACGGAACCGCCAGCCAATAGCCAATCTCGGCGCTCCGGCGGTATACGTCTTTTTGGGGGATAATCGACACGCACCCCGCCGCTTCGCCGTTCATCACAATCGCCCGGTGAAATTCCTCCGGGTCTTTTTCCTGACAGCGGCGTATAAAATCATACGCGTCTGAAATCCCATAGGGATTGGGAAAAGCGTCCGTCAGATTAAACGGGACGCGCGGATCGTCGGCGTATTTCGCCAGCGATTCCGCGTCCGATTCCTCCCACGGACGGAGTATAAAATTCATGATAATTCTATCCCCCGTATTAATTATAATTATAATTATAATTTTAATATTATAATTATATTTTAATTTTTTATATTTTATTTTTATTGGAATAATTTCAAGACATCCTGAACCGTCACGAACAGCATGAATAATAATAAAACAGCCATGCCCGCCGCGTTGACGGCGGCCTGATATTTTTCAGGCACGGGACGCTTGAAAAATAACAACGCCAGCGCGTCGATTAATAAAAAGAATATCCTTCCGCCGTCGAGCGCGGGAAACGGGAGCAAATTCATCACGGCAA
The DNA here is from genome assembly GCA_905236835.1 of uncultured Oscillibacter sp. Taxonomy (GTDB): domain Bacteria; phylum Bacillota; class Clostridia; order Oscillospirales; family Oscillospiraceae; genus Oscillibacter. The sequence continues at coordinate 5,449 of CAJOQY010000052.1, forward strand.
GATTGATCGCGATCAGCGCGGCGAAATAAAATATATTCTGCGCCGCGTCGGACGCCGTTTCCGATTGCTCCCCGACTTCCGTAATGGTCGTCACAATGCCAACCGGCCCGCTTAATTCTTTCACCGACGCCCCGCCCGTGAAAAGCTGTACCAGACTGAATCTGACCAACTGTACGAAATCCAGAGCGTTATACCAGCTATAACGCAAATGCGACATAAAATCCGCGGGTATCTCGTGAAGTCCGACATAAAGGCCGAATCCGGTATATGTTCCGCCGTTGGAATCCGAATATTCCCGCCGCGTCATGGGGAATTGATTTAAAACGATTTTTTCACCGTCCCGCAGAACCGTCAAATCTATCGTGTCGCCTTTATGATATGACAAAAATAACGACGCGTCCCCGCGCAGATACGTCCGCCAGCCGTCGATTTTATAAAACACATCCCCGGCCATTAATCCGTTTTCGCCCTCTAACGGAAATTCCGGCGCGAATCCGGTAATTTCATCCGTCAGATACGCCGCCGCGCCGGTATATAAGCAAAATATAATCACAAAGCCCGTCAGAAAATTCATGCCGGACCCGGCGACTAAAATTATAAATTTCTTCCAGATTGGCTGTCTGACGAAAGACCGGGAATCGCCGGTGTCCTCGTCCTCGCCCTCCATGGCGCAGTAACCGCCGATTGGCAAGGCCCGGAGAGAATATAACGTCTCTTTGCCCTGTTTTTGCCAAATTAACGGCCCCATGCCAATAGAATACTCATTCACTTTAACGCCGCATAATTTCGCGGCGATAAAATGCCCCAATTCATGCA
>CAJOQY010000053.1 GCA_905236835.1 uncultured Oscillibacter sp.
ACGAATACACCGACACCGACAAATACTCCCACGCTCACGCCAACTCCCGTCCTGACAGGTACCCCGACGCCGACGCCCACAAATCCGCCACCAACGCCGACGCCGACAGCACCCAAACCGACAAATCCGCCGTCCGCTTCAATCGCGAAACCGCGTATCACGCTGTCTAATGTCACGGGCGGCAAACGCGTTACAATCGCTTCCGATACCTCCGGCGCGGAAATCCGCTATACTGTCAACGGGGACGCGCCGTCGCTGTCCTCCCCGCTGTATTCCGCCCCGTTTGATCTGACGGAAAGCAAAACCGTCAAGGCGGTCGCCGTCATCGGCGGCGCGGTCAGCGCGGCGGCGGAAATGGATGTCATTGTCCCAAGATGCGAACCGCCTGTCGCCAGTCCCGGAAACGGTCAGGCGCTGCCCGCCGGTACAAAAATCACGCTCCGTTCCGCCACGTCCGCTTCCACGATTTATTATACGCTGGACGGCGCGGAACCCGGCGTCAATCACGGCGAACGCTATACCGGAAGCGTCACTTTGCTGGAAAATATGACGCTGAAAGCGGTCACGGTCCGCAACGGCTATCGGGACAGCGAGATTTTCAGCGCGGATTATACGGTTTTGGAGAATACGCGCGACACGGCGTTTATCTCCGTCGGGTCCGATATGGCGCGCCCCGGCGAAACCGTCAGTCTGCCCGTCACGGTACAGGCGGAGGACGCGATTACCGGATTCGCGTTTTATATCCGTTACCCGTGGGATTTATTTGAAAGCAAAGCGGTTTTGGAGCCGATGCCGAATGTGGCCGTCTCCTCACAGGAAATTTCCCCCGGATTACTGCGCGTAAGCTATAACGGGAGCGCGTTGTCCAGCGGGTCCATTGGCGATTTGATTCTGACAGTCCAAGAGAGCGTTTATAACGGGGAATATACGCTTGAAATCCCGGATGAAAATGACGCGGCTTACGCGCCGTCCGTCACGACAACGGGGGTCAAACCGAGCGTCAACACGCTGTCCGGCGTCCTGACGGTGCGGGACTCGTATAATTCCCGGCTTGTGGCGGACGTGTCATTGAAAACGGCGTCCGGCGGTATTATCAACAGCGCGTCGGATTTGCGGGACGGCATGGAAATCAGACCGGATATTTCCGTTACGGACAGACCGGCGGATTTGCGAACCGCCAACGTATTTTTGGCGGTCTATGACCGTTCCGGCTGTATGACGGATTTGCAAGTATGGGAAATTGATTTATCCAATCCGTTATCTCTCGTCCAGACGCTGTCGATTCCGGAAGGCGTACAGATCGGCTCCGTGAAAATCATGATTTTGGATGATTCCCTTGTCCCCGTGATGGCCGCGAAAGAATTATAAAATTTTGATTAGATAAAAAACTCCCCCGGCGAGTTCCGTACCGCCGGGGGAGTTTTTATATTATTTTTATATATTAATATAAATTTTAATCCCGCGCCGCTGATTGATCTGACGTATGCGCCGTAATCGCCGCGATTAACTGCGCAACGTCAAACGGCTTGGCGATATGATGATTCATGCCGCTTTCGAGCGACATACGTTTATCTTCCTCCCGCGCGTTCGCGCTCAGGGCGATAATCGGAATGGATTTCGCGTCCGGCCTGTCCAGTCCGCGGATGGCCCGCGTCGCCTCGTATCCGTTCATGACCGGCATTTGTATATCCATTAAAATCAAGTCATAATATCCGGCGGGATGATTCTGAAACGCGTCCACGGCGTCACAGCCGTCCGGCGCGGATTCCACCTGAAATCCGGATTCCTCCAGAATCGCCTCAGCCAACATACGATTGATTTCAATATCTTCCACGAGTAAAATGCGCTGTCCGCTGCCGTGATTGTCATCCGGCGCGGATTGCGTATTTGATTTTACAGACGTTTGATCGTTCCGCGCGCCGGACGAATTGTCGGCGAGTTTCAGGGGCAGATCAATTGTGAAAACAGAGCCTTCGCCTTTCTTGCTCTTGACGGAGACGGAGCCGCCCATGATGTCCAATATGCGCTTCGCGATGGACAAACCAAGTCCCGTGCCGGTATAGCCGCTTTTGGTGGAAGTTTCTTCCCGTTCAAACGCCTGATAAATACGTTTCATAAATTCATCCGTCATACCGATTCCCGTATCGGCGATTGTAAATTGATAGCGGGCGTAACCGGATTCGGAGATTGGGCCGCGTTTGGCCGAAATTGTGACAGTCCCGTTTTCCGGCGTGAATTTCACGGCGTTGCTGATAAAATTTCCCATCACGCGGCGGAAACGATTGGCGTCCGTCAATACTTTTTCGTCCGGCAGATCAAAATTTTCATGTAATATAAGCCGCTTGTCTTTGATTTGCGGTCGAAATAAATTCAATGTTACGGCAAGTTGTTCTTTTAAATCGCAGGGTTCGGATTTGGATTCAATATGCCCGCTGTCAAGCCGGTTCATTTCAAGCAAATCATCAATCAGCGCGAGCATATGGCGGCCTGATTCCGCCGCCATATCAAGATCGGCCTTTAATTTCTCCATATCGCCCGCGTGACGCTTCGCCAGTTCCGTATAACCCATAATGGCGTTCATGGGCGTTCTTATATCATGAGATAAATTAAACAAAAACGATGATTTGATTTCATTGGCTTTTCGTTCGCGTTCCAGTTCGAGTTCCATATTTAATTTTTCTCGCAATTCCCGCTGGACGCGCAAAGTCTGTTCCGTAATATCGCGATACCCCACAACCGCGTGACGGGGTTCGTTGCCGTTTTCTATTAAAATCACGGACATTTGCATATAAATCGTCGCGTGTTCGTCTTGCGCGTCGCGGCATCGGTACTCAACCGTATAAGACTGCTCAGCCAACAGACGCCGCCGGATTTGTTCACCGGATATTTCACACAGAAAACGCTCCCGGTCCTCCGGAATGACATAACGCTCCGCGTAAACAGGCAGGATTTCTTTCCAATTGGCCTGTTGAGTTTCCGCGCCGCCCAGTTCCGACGCGATTGCGAGAAAATATTCGCTCCGCATTCGATACGGACGCATTGTCCCCGTGTCAAGATTAAATAAATAAATTGATTTAAAATCCCCGCTCAGTCCCTCAATCACTTCGGCGCGGCGGATATTCTCTTTTCGGGATTCATGCAGATCCGTAATATCGCGAATCAGGACGTAATACACATCGCCATAGTCTTTCGTATGGACAAGGCGCCCGTAATCATCCACCCATCGAATGACGCCGTCTTTGCGCGTGATACGATATTCGACGTAATCCAGATGGCGTTTGTTTTCCGATACCTGTGAAATAATAGAACTTTCCACGGAATCAAAATCACCCGGACAGACGATCCCCCGGAACGTGCCGCCGGTCAGTTCCTGAAACTCCTGAAGATTATCACAGCCGAATATGTCTAATATCACATCATTGGCATATAAAATTTCCTGTTGATGATCCGCGCGATAGATAAAGAATCCGCCCGGCATTTGTCCGGCGATCCGCGCCACGGCGGACAACATGGGATTGTTTTTGTCCCAGTCCGGGATATTATTTATATTATTTATATTAAATTCTTCCATGTCCGCGTTACCGCCTTTTTATATGATAATAATATTATAATATTATTTACAAAGAACCGCGCGCAAAGTCCCCGTCATTTTAGTAATATCAAGCGGCTTGGCGATATGCGCGTTCATGCCCGCGTCCAAAGCGGCCTGAATATCCTCTTTGAATGCGTTGGCGGTCATGGCGACAATGGGAATTTTCGCCAGTTCCGGATTGGATAACGCCCGGATTCGCCGCGCCGCCTCATAGCCGTCCATAACCGGCATTTGAATATCCATCAAAATCAAATCATAATCGCCCGGCGTTGAATGGGATATTTTCTCCACCGCTTCCGCGCCGTTGACGGCTTCTTCCACCTGAAAACCTATATCCTCCAGAACCAGCAAGGCGATTTCACGATTGATTTCGTTATCTTCCGTCAATAAAATCCGCGTCCCGCTGAAATCCGGGGTTTCTTGATTTTCCGGATTTTTATCCGCGCCTCCGCTGGTATTTTCCGGATTTTCTTGATTGCCCGGATTTTCCTGATTTGTTTCCGGCGCGTCCGGATTTTGATCCGTATTTTGACTGTCTGGAATCGCTTTTATTTTTTCATCTCGCGCCAATTCAAACGGAACGCGGACAATAAATTCCGTCCCCTCGCCGGGGGCCGTCACGACTTCAATGGTCCCGCCCATGAGATCAATAATGCTTTTGGTAATCGCCATGCCAAGTCCGGTCCCCTGAATGCCGCTGACCGTGGAAGTCCGTTCGCGTTCAAAGGCCTCGAATACTTTCGCGGCGAATTCTTTCGTCATGCCGATTCCGCTGTCACGCACACGCAGTTCGTATTTGGCGTATCCCTCGTTCGCGGTCTCAATCTGCCAGAGCGTAACGGACACCGTACCGCCCGCGGGCGTGAATTTATAAGCATTGCTTAAAAGATTTAAAAACACACGGTTTAAGAGATTCTGATCGCATAAAACCGCGCTGTTTTGTATCTGAGAGAAATTCACGGTAAAATCAATCTCTTTTTCGCGCATTTGCGTGGAGAACATATCTTTGATTTCACACATGGTTGATTTTAAATCAATTTCCACCGGTTCCAGCGTCATTTTGCCGCTCTCAATGCGGCTCATTTCCAGTACGTCGTTGATTAAAGCCAATAAATGCTTGCTGGAAGATTCGATTTTCGCCAAATATTCCCGCGCTTCCTCCGGAGTGGTGTCTTTCCGCCGCGCCAGATTCGTATAGCCTATAATGGCGTTCATGGGCGTTCGTATATCATGCGACATATTAAATAAAAAACTGGTTTTCGCCTGTCCGGCGGCTTCCGCCTGTATCTTTTCCAGTTTCATCCGTTTTTCGCGCCGCGTAATATAAATATATAAATTCAGCATAATCCAAAGGCTGATTAAAATCAACGCCATCTGTATAATGCTGTTGCGCAGTAATTCCGATCTGACGGCGTTCATGGTTCGTTCCAGATATTGATATTCGTCCGAGGCTTGCGCCGCGTCCCGTTCCGCGTCTGTAGAAGATAAAGATTCCATTTCGCCCGCGTAATAACCGCTGACGGAGTCCACCGCCTCTTCCATGGTAACATGAGTCGCCTGACGCGTCCACATGATGGAGAGAAAGAAAATCAAACAGATCATCGCGAACCAGACCACGACGGATTTCCCATAGCGGTCCTGACGGTCCCGCAGGAACACAAACCAAAAGAACACAAAGCCTAACGCGGTCCACGCCGCGAGGATCAAATAAGATTCCGTCGCCAGCGCGCTGACGGAGCGGAGATTCTGGACTATCAGGAATACGGCGAACAAAACAGAGAACAATACGCCGAGGACGCCGGTAATCTGTAATAAAACGCTGTGATTGTCTTTCGCCGTTTTCCATGCCGCCGCTGATGTGTAGCCATAAGCGACAGCGGCTCCGACGGTTGTCACGTCCGTCAACCAGCCGATGGCGGTCCGGCCAAGAAACGGGACAACAAGCGAAATCAGCATGATAAACATCAACGCGTTTCGCGGGTTGCCGTAACGATTCCGGCGGGAGAACCATTCCGGAAGAATGCCGTCGTCCGTGATGGCCAGCGTCAGGCGAGCCGTCAATTGATAATATCCGATCAAACTGGTGGACAGCGCGGACAGTATTGTTACGCATAACAGCGCGAGACCGGATTTCCCGATCAGGCTTCGCATGACAAAGAACGTAGGCAGCGCCGCGAGACCGCTTTGCGCGTTTAAATCGCCGATATAATCCGGCCAGCCGGAAAACCCGTCCGGCGCGTTTAACACGGCTGTGAAGGCCATCAAAGAATAGGACAGCGCGGCGGCGGCCACGGCAAGGGCCATCAGGACAAACGCCCGTTTTTTCGGGAAACCGGCTTCCCCGGACGTATGGGACACGGCCTCAAAACCCATGAACGCCCACGGGGCCAGACTGACTATTTTGATAACGCCGGACGCCGGAGTTCCCGAAAACGCCGGGAGAAAGCGCGCCGGACCGTCGGATTTCACAAAAGCCATCAGGAAACAGGCGCAGACGCCCAGAAAAAGCGTGAACGCAAAGACAGTATTCATGACTTTTAATAAATTTTTCGCGCGGATCGAAAAGAATCCGAATATAATTAATATAAATATCGTAAACAGCGCCTCGCCGAAATAGACATCATAACCGGCGACCTGATAATGAAATCCGAACGACAAAAAATTCTCAAAAACATTTCGGGCGATTAACGCGAACGCCGTCGCGTTTGCCCAGATCAAAGCGGCGTAGGCGATCCAGAGAAACCAGCCGCATAAAAAACCATGGTCATAGCCGAATAAATTTTTCGCGAACGTATAAGACCCGCCGTTGTCGGGGAAATGCCGGATCATATAATGATAATTCGCGGCGATCACCAGCATCACCGCCGCGCCGACCGTCATGGCAATCGCTGTTCCGGTGGGACCCGCCAAAGGCAGGAATGTCGTACCGGGCATGACGAAACAGCCCCAGCCGACTGTGCATCCGAAAGCCAGCGCCCATATATTGACAGAACGCGCGGTCTGTCCGCCGCGTAGATTGGATTTTAATTTTTCCGCCATAGTCTCCCGCCTTCCGTTATATTATAAATATAAAATATATCCGGATATAAATAAATATATATAATATATATTATTATATCATGCTGATCATCGAAACGCAATTCATATTATTTATAAAAAACAAAAATAAAGAAATCGTTGTCAGTCGATTTGGGACGCCCGGCGGACTGTCGTGAAAATTTTTATTTTTTATCAAAAACAACGTGAAAATTCCCGCCGCCTCACGGCGGCGGGAACAATTGATTTTTAATTTTTA
>CAJOQY010000054.1 GCA_905236835.1 uncultured Oscillibacter sp.
ACGCTGCGCCAGATGATTGGTACCAGAGATGTAGGAATCGCGGTCAAAGTCGGGTGTATGAAAAGAAACGGATTGATTCAACGCCTTGCGTTTGTCCCGCGCGGAATCGCGCAAAACGGAATACAGGCGGCTACGGACGCAGATTTCCGCGAACGTGCGGAATGACGCCTCGCGATCCGCGTTATATTCCCGGATGGCTTTCAGCAGACCCAGCATTCCTTCCTGTGTGAGGTCCTCGCTGTCGCCGCCCGCCAGAAAGAAGGGACGGACGCAACCGCGCACCAGATCGCCGCAACGCGTGACGAGCGCCTCTTCCGCCACACGGTTTCCGGCGGCGGCCATTCGGCAAAGTTCCTCATCGGAAGCGCGGACAATGTCAACATATACAGGAAGCGGCGCGTATTCCATATCAGAATTACCCCATACATGAAGCGCGGAATCATCAGCCGGACCATATCGCTTGAGGAATCGCCCGAGCGGTATTATTATACTCGCATATTGATGGAAATGTCAAGTGATTTCTCCGCACAGGACAAATTTTTCTTTATATATGCTGGCAGGATTTGATTTATAAAAATTCCTAAATCATCATTTGATCCATTTCAGACAGATTTGTTGTATGTGGCATATCCGGGACGTTCGCGGCGGCGGGCAACCCGGCGGGAAGCGGTTGATTTAAGTGCCGACAGGCTTTCTCCGTCACACAACGCCCGCGCGGCGTCCGCGTTAAAAATCCTAACTGCATTAAATATGGCTCATATACGTCCTCAAGCGTCACGGCTTCTTCCCCGATTGTGGCGGCCAGCGTTTCCAATCCCACCGGACCGCCGCGATAATTTTCAATAATCGCGTTCAACATCCGGCGATCCACCGGGTCCAATCCCAGAAAATCAATTTCCAGCGCGCATAAAGCCTGATCCGCTACATCCCGCGTAATAACGCCATTTGCTTTGACTTGCGCGTAATCGCGCACGCGGCGCAACATTCGATTGGCGATTCTGGGCGTTCCCCGTCCCCGGCGCGCGATTTCATACGCGCCGTCCGGCTCGATTTCAACATGTAAAATCTCCGCGCTACGGGAGATAATATCAGATAATTCGTCCGCGCTGTACAATTCCAGACGAAGCGTCACGCCAAAGCGATCCCGCAGGGGCGCGGAAAGCTGTCCGGCGCGGGTTGTCGCGCCAATCAGCGTGAATTTCGGCAGATCTAATCTAATCGAATTCGCGCTCGGCCCCCGCCCTACCATAATATCCAGCGCGTAATCTTCCATCGCCGGATATAAAATTTCCTCTACCGTTCGATTTAAACGGTGAATTTCGTCCACGAATAAAATATCGCCTTCATTTAAATTCGTCAATAACGCCGCCAGATCACCGGGCTTCTCAATCGCCGGTCCGGACGTGATTCTGATATTGACGCCCATTTCCCGCGCGATAATCCCCGCCAGTGTGGTTTTGCCCAAACCGGGCGGGCCATGCAATAACACATGATCCAGCGATTCCATTCTTTTTTTCGCCGCTTCAATGAAAATACGCAAATTTTCCTTGGCTTTTTCCTGCCCAATATATTCCCGCAGGGTTTTGGGCCTTAATGACCCTTCCCGTTCGTCCTCCCGCAGGAATGTTTTTGACACCAGCGGCCCCTCGTCAATTATATCATTGCCAAAATCAATGCTCATATTCATGTCCTTTTATTCGCGATTTATTAAGATTTATTCAATATTAATCATGAAATCGTTTTCAGAATTTTATTTTTTATTTATTTCGCCGATTTTTCGGATTTTACGCGCGGCGTTTTATTTCGCCATTTTTTTCAGGCTCTGCCGGATGATCTCTTCCAGAGACAGATTGTCCATGTCAAGACCTTTTAACGCCCGCTCCGCTTCCGCCGCCGAATAACCCAGTACGCCCAGCGCCTGCGCCGCTTCCGCCGCTTTGCCGGGAAACGCCGGAACGGATATAGCCGCGCTGAATCCCTCTCCACCGGACATTTCAGCGGATATTTTATCTTTTAATTCCAGAATCATCCGTCGGGCGATTTTTTTCCCGATTCCCGGCGCGGCGGTCAATGTCCGTTCGTCACCGGAAGCAATCGCCGCCGCCAAATGTTCCGGCGTACAGGATGACAGAATTCCCAACGCGGCTTTGGGTCCCACACCGGACACGCCTAAAAGCATCCGAAAACTGTTTAATTCATTCAGCGCGGCGAATCCGTATAAATCAAACACGCCTTCGCCGACATTTAAATAAGTATAAACTTTTCCCTTTTGTCCCTTTTTTAAAACGGCCAGCGTATGACTTGTCGCCTTGCAGGCGTATCCCACGCCTCCGCAGTCAATAACGGCCAACGACGGCAATATCTCCGCCACGATCCCTTCAAGATAATAAAACATCTCTCAGCCACCATATTTATCAAATTATAATGTTCGATTATTATTTATTTTTATATTTTTTGATAATTGAATTAAATCGTCTCGCGTATCCGCGCTGTCTTGGGTATACGCGACGTTGCGCTCCGGGCGTGGCACAATGCCAGCGCCAAAGCGTCCGCCGCGTCGTCTGGACGCGGAATCGCTTGTAATCGCAACAAACGGCGCGTCATATCCATTACCTGCCGTTTTCCGGCCCTGCCGTAACCTGTGACGGATATTTTCACCTGCGACGGCGTATATTCAAACAGCGGAATATGACTTTTTTCCGCCGCGCATAAAATCACGCCCCGGCCATGCGCGACGGCGATGCCCGTTTTCAGGTTGTTCCGAAAGAAAAGTTCCTCGACTGATATGACATCCGGCTTTAAAACCGTGAAAAGCTGTTCCATATCCAGACTAATTTGATAAAGCCGTTTGGAGAGCGGTTCTCCAGCGGGGGTCTTGACTGTCCCATAAGTCAGCATCCGGGCCTGTCCGCGTTCCGCCTCCACCAATCCGAAACCAATCAGGGCATAACCGGGATCAATCCCCAGTATCCGCACACTTTCCCCTCCCCCGGTCTTTTAGCGATTCTCCCTAATTTATCTTGACATTGCCAGCGCGTTTTCCAGTTCTTTCCCAGTGTGATAATGGTTATGTTTCTTATTAGATCGATAATGATTATGCCAATGGGAATGCGTAATTACATACATATGCGTCACGCCGTCATGCGTATGCGTGAAAATATGCTGATGTTCATGCAGATGATTTTTTACCAGCGTATCAGCGACAACCAGAACTGTTCCGGCAATCATGACAGCCAAAGCGATGAGATAAACTCCTGTCAGTCGCTCCCGCAAGAACACAAAAGCGAAAAACGCGCCAATAAACGGAGCGACGGCGTAATAAGCGCTTGTTTTCGCGGCTCCAAGAATATTCTGAGCTTTGACATACAGAAAAATGCTCAATCCGTAAGACACAAAACCAAGCAGAAGCGTCGGCGGGATATTCGCCAAGTCCGGCATATGTTCCCGCACGGCCAACGCGATTGCCAGCGACCCCGTACCGGAGAATATGCCCTTTAATATCACAATTTCATAAGCGCTTTTGGATGAAATTTTTCGGGTGCAGTTATTCTCAAATCCCCAGCAGACCGCCGCCAGCAGAACCAACAGCGATCCCCGGGAAAAACGCAGGCTGTCAGCTCCCTCCAAAGAAAGTATAAGGCTGGAAAGCGTGATCAGCGCGATCGCCCTCCAGAGACGTTTTGATATATTTTCTTTAAAAATCAACAAAGCAATCACCGTTGTGGCGACAATCTCAAAATTTCCCAGCAAAGAGGCGTTGGAGGACGATCCGTAACGAAGCCCCAGCATCAAGCAAATAGGAGCCGCAATGTCCAGAACAATCATGCCAATTACAAATGGCAAATCGGATTTTTTGAATTTTTCTTGCTCTTTTCTCTTGCTAACCAAATTAAACGCCAAAGACATGACCGCGATGCCGATTCCAGCGCCCAAATAAAGAAGAGCCGCCATTGTCATCGGCCCCACACCGGACAACAAAAATTTTGACGCCGGTACATTGACAGCATAAAACGCCGCCGCTAACAGAGCGTAAATAATCGCTGTCCGCTTTTCATTTCTTCCGCATGACATCCGAACCGCCTCTCTTCAAAAATACATGATAATATATATTATATATCAAAATAATTCTATATCAACATTTCATATTATTATTTTATAACGCCCGTTAATTGATAATGATTTAAAAAATGATTTCCATGTAATTATATTTATTATATCATATTCTCAGGTCACTTTCAAGAGTATTTTCTGCCGCGCTCACGTTTGTATGCGTAATTCGCCCGCGCGAATGAGATCGGTTCGTTAAGAAGCGAGACAATAACTTGCCCGCGGATCATGAACCATCCCATAAAATATAAAACCGCGAACGCGATAAAATAAAAATAAAAATAGAATCATCGTGATATTGCCATTGAATCCCGGATATGTTATAATTTATATATCAATTAATCTCTTGCGGAACACGGGAGG
>CAJOQY010000055.1 GCA_905236835.1 uncultured Oscillibacter sp.
CAAATCATCCGGCTGAAAATGATTCAGATTCCCCAAGCAGTAACGCGCCGTGTTGCGGAATTTTAAATAATTCTGCGAAAGCTGTTTAAATATCGCGTCGGAACATCTCACATCCGCGTGATAATCCGATGATGCCGCCCATAAACGCACCAAATCCGCGCCGTATTTCTTGAATAATTCATACGGATCCATGCCGTTTCCAAGCGATTTGTGCATGGCTTTTCCCTCGCCGTCAACCGTCCATCCGTGCGTGACGCATTCCCGGAACGGCGCGCCTTCGCCCAGCGCCCCGACAGCGGTCAATAACGACGACTGGAACCAGCCCCGATATTGATCCAAGCCCTCAATATACATATCCGCCGGCCACCAGCCCTGATCCCGTTTCATCGACGCGAAATGCGTTGAACCGGAATCAAACCAGCCGTCAAGCGTATCCTCTTCTTTATCAAATCCGGCTTCGCTTCCGCAGTGCGGACAGGCATAATCATTTCCCAAGATTTCGCCCGCGTCTTTGGCGAACCACGCGTTTGAGCCTTCTTTCAAGAACAAATCAGATATAATCCCAATCGTATTTTGATCGCAAACCGGTTTTTCACAGGATTTGCAATAAAATACCGGAATCGGCAGGCCCCATTTGCGCTGTCTGGAAATACACCAGTCGCTCCGCTCCTGAATCATGGCTTTCATGCGTTCAATGCCCCATTCCGGGACCCAGCGGACATCATCGCAAGCCGCCACCGCTTCTTGTTTGAACGCTTCCACCGAGCAGAACCATTGCGGCGTGGCCCGGAAAATAATCGGCCCTTTGCACCGCCAGCAATGCGGATACGAGTGCACTATATCTTCCGCCGCGAATAATCTTCCGGATTCTTTCATGTCGTTCAGAATCACGGGGTTTGATTCTTCCGTTTTTAATCCGGCGTATTTCCCGGCGTATTCCGTATGTCTGCCCTGATCGTCCACCGGGACAACCATTTCCATGTTATATCTTTTGCAGGTCTCATAGTCATCCGCGCCGAATCCGGGCGCCGTATGCACACAGCCCGTGCCGGAATCCACTGTCACATAATCGGCCAGCAATAATCTTGATTTCTTCGGCAAAAACGGATGATCCGCCCACATATTTTCAAAAAATCTTCCGGGACGTGTTTCTAATATATTATAATTCTCACATCCGCCCAATTTCATGACTTTTTCGACCAGCGCTTCCGCCATGATATAAATTTCCCCGGATTTTACATCTTCCACAAGCGCGTAATCCAAATCCGGATGCAGGGCGATCGCCAAGTTGCCGGGAAGCGTCCAGATTGTCGTCGTCCAAATCAAAAAATTAATTTTATTTTTTTTATTTTTTAAATCATCCAGCTTGCCCAGATCGTCATTTAAAGCGAACTTGACATAGACCGTCGTGACAGGATCTTCCTGATATTCGATTTCCGCCTCGGCCAGCGCGGTTTCGTCTTTCGGACACCAATACACGGGCTTCAAGCCTTTATAAATATAGCCCTTTTCATACATCGCGCCGAATACTTTGACTTCTTCAGATTCAAATTCCGGCGCCATTGTCAAATACGGATGTTCCCAGTCTCCGATTACGCCCATACGCTGGAAGCCCTCGCTTTGCACGTCCACATAATGCCGCGCGAAATCGTGACACGCCGACCGAAATTCCGGAATTGACATCGCCTTGTGATTTAATCGATTCTCTTTGATAATCGCCGATTCAATCGGCATACCGTGATTGTCCCAGCCGGGGACATAGGGCGTGTAATATCCGCGCATAGCGTAAGAACGGGTGATAATATCTTTCAACGCTTTATTTAACGCGTGGCCCATATGCAGCGCGCCGTTGGAAAACGGCGGGCCGTCATGGAGATTAAATCTCTTTTTTCCCGCGTTTTTCTTCAATAACGTGTGATAAATATCAATCTTTTTCCAGCGTTCCAAGATTTCCGGCTCCCGTTTAGGCAGTCCGGCGCGCATGGGAAATTCCGTCTTTGGCAAATTAATTGTCTTGTTATAATCCATTTTCTCAGCCATTCAAAAAACCCTCCCGTGTTTCTATCAAATTTTTTACGCGTTATCATATCATATTTTTATATTTTGTCAATATTTTCAGGTCTTCTCATTTTCAATCCTATCCGGCAGAAGTCCCGCCATATCATCCGGCAAAGGCGCGGTAAGCTCTAAAATTTTCCCCGTGACGGGATGCGTCACGCGCAAAAAATACGAATGCAACGCCGGACGCCCGATCAAATCCGGCGTCTCGACGCCATACAGCCAATCGCCCAGCAACGGACAGTTTAAATACGCCATATGCACCCTTAACTGATGGGTCCGGCCCGTGACGGGCGTTAATTTCAAAAAGCTATATTTTCCGTTCGATAATCCGGGCGAATTGAAATCGCCAGATAATCCGGGCGAATTCGGGTTGAAATCGCCGGATAACTCAAAAGAATTCAGAACCTGATAACGCGTGACGGCTTCCGCGCCGTCCGGACGGATCATCCGGGCGATTGTCGAGTTTTCATCCCGGCCAATCGGCGCGTTGATTTCCCCCTCCGGCGGATCAGGAACGCCGACGCAAATCGCCCGGTATTCCCGGTAAAATCTTCCCGTATGATGCCATTTGCGCAATATCTCATGAATATAGCCGCTTTTGGCGACAATCATAATACCCGTCGTGCCTTTGTCCAGACGGTTCACCGGATGAAAAATAAAATCCGTCCCGCGCGTCCACGCCAGCGCGCCCGCGACTGTCGGCGTATCGGGCAGAAAATTCGACGCGTGCGCCGTCATGCCGGACGGTTTATCAATCATCATCAAATATTCATCTTCCCAGAGAATATTTAATTTCCAATCCCCGGGCGTGATATTCCCTTTCGGCTGACGCTGATCCCCGATTTCCACGCGTAATAAATCGCCCGCGCGTACAATCCTGTCCGTATAGACGCGCTCGCCGTTTAATAATATCCCGGTTTCCGTCCGGCATACCCGCCGGACGGCGCGCGCGGAAAAATATAATTTCTTGCGCATAACCTGCCGGACCGTCATTCCGTCCTCATCCGGCGAGATCATTCTTGTCATGCTTTCCATAAATTTTCCGGATAAATATTTTTATCACGCAGTTCTCTCAAATGTCCGGTCACGATTTCGCGGTCTTTCCGATACGTCATGCCAAACCATGACGCTTCCGAACGCAGGACTTTTACACGCAATTTCCCGCCTGCCATCCGGGATTTGACCGCCGTCGGAAGCTGACACTCGGCTTTGATATTATCCCCCGCCTGTTCGCGCAAAAAATATTCAAAATATTCCCGCAGATCCGCGAAAAACGACGGCGCGAAGCCCCATAAATTCATCGACGCCACATCATCCGGGGATAACAACACGCCGCTGTCAGCGTCGCGCAATACGCCGTTTTCGTCATAGCCGATTTTCAATCGTTCCGTAATATCTATTAAATTATCATTCTCCGGATTGACTTCACAAATTCCCCGTGATACGGTCCCGCTCTCGGACAGCGTGTTTTTCAATATATAGCCAACCATGACGGCCTGTCCGGACTTCGGCAATTCATCCAGCGCGCCGGACATGACCCGGAACGCGTCCGCGCCGTAATAATCATCGGCGTTCATCACGCAGAACGGCTCTTGAACGACATCCGCCGCGCATAACAGCGCGTGTCCGGTCCCGAACGGCTTGACGCGTCCTTTCGGAATCCGATAAAAATCCGGAATCGACGAAAAATCCTGACAGGCGTAATCAAGCTCAATATAATTAATATTATTAATAATATTATTATCCCCCGCCAGATTTGACGGATCAAAATTCCGGATTTTATCGCCGAAACGGGCGTCCATCATTTCTTTCGCGTCCGGACGGATGATCAACACAATTTTCCGAAATCCCGCCCGAATCGCGTCATAAATCGAATATTCCATCAGCGTTTCGCCGCGCGGCCCGACGCCGTCCGTCTGCTTGTCGCCGCCATATCTGGACGCCATGCCCGCCGCCATAATCAC